>DASUAS010000094.1:0-2482 GCA_035763625.1 Acidimicrobiia bacterium | reverse complement strand
CGCCGACGTCGTCGTGTTCCGCGACGCCGGCCACACCGTGCACCGCACGCACGCCCGCGAGTTCGCCGACTTCACCCGGCGGGCCGTGGCGCTGGCTCGCCCCTGACCTCCGAACTGTCGTCGGATTCGTGCGCGGCAACGCGCGAATCCAGCGACAGGACGACCGGACGGGGAGGGGCGGCTACTTGGGCGGGAACCGCACGCCGGCGTCGATGCGGATGACCTCGCCGTTGAGCATGGTGTTGGTGCAGATGTGCTCCACCAACGCGGCGTACTCGTCGGGCTTGCCCATGCGCTTCGGAAACGGGTTCAGCTCCTCGAGCGCCTTGACCCGGTCGTCGGGCATCATCCGGTACGCCGGCGTCGCGAACGTCCCCGGGGCGATCGTGACCACCCGCACGCCGATCGCGGCGAGGTCGCGCGCCGCGGGCAGCGTCATGCCGACGATGCCACCCTTCGCGGCCGAGTACGCGGCCTGGCCGATCATCCCCTCGAACGCTGCGATCGACGCGGTCATGACGATCACGCCGCGCTCGTCGTCGTCGAGCGGCTCCTCTTTGGACATCTGTGCGGCCGCGAGGCGCAGGACGTTGAAGGTGCCGACGAGGAACGACTCCACCGTGATCGAGAAGCCCTCGTGCGACGCCGGCGTGCCGTCGCGGCCGACGATGCGCCCACCACCGCCCGCGCGCCCGCCGCAGTTCACCGCGACGCGCAGCGGCCCGTGGCTCGACGCGACGCGGACGACCTCTTCGACCTCCTCGTCGTTCTCGACGTCGCAGCGCACGAACTCGGTGGCGCGGCCGAGCTCGGTGACCATGCGCTGGCCGCCCTCCTCGTTGACGTCGGCGATGACGACGTTGGCGCCGGCGGCGTGCAGGCGGCGGGCCGCGGCCTCGCCGAGCCCGGAGGCGCCGCCGGTGACGATTGCTCCCACTCCGTCCAGGTCCATGCACCTGTGCTTACCGCAGCTCCGGTGGCGACGGCGAACTTTGGCTCCGTGCAATTTGCAGTCTGCCGGCGGAAAGGAGGACGCTGGACGTTCCTGCCACCTCGACTCCAGGGGGAAGCGATGACCGCCACGGAAGGCCTGCGCTACATCGACTCCGACGGCCACATCCTCGAGCACCCGACCGCGATGCCCGAGTACGCGCCCGCCGAGTGGCGTGACCGCGTGTGGCACATCGAGACCGACTCCGACGGCGTCGAGTACCTCCACTACAACGGAATCGTCATGCCGTCGAACGGCCTCTCGCTCGCCGGCACCGCCGGGTTCCCCGACGACGAGGTCGCCCGCGCCCGGAGCGGGAACATGCGGTACACCGAGGTGCGTCCCGCCGCGTACAACGCCAAGGCGCGGCTGCAGGACATGGACACCGACGGCATCGACCTCGCCGTCCTGTACCCGACGTCGATGCTCGGCCTGCAGGCCCTCGAAGACGAGGAGTTCGCGCGCGTCCAGGCCCGCGCGTACAACGACTGGGCTTCGGACCACACCCAGGAGGGTGAGGGGCGCCTGTTCGCGGCCGGCGCGGTGCCGCCGATGAACGACGAGGACGGCGTGCACGCGGTCGCCGACGAGATCCGGCGCGTCGCCGCGAAGCCGGGCATGGTGTCGGTGTTCCTGCGCCCCAACCCGTCGGTCGACTGGCGACCGTTCAACGACAAGGTCTACGACCCCATCTGGCAGGCCGCCGCCGACACCGGCCTGGTGCTCGCGTTCCACCCGTTCCTCATGCCCGACCTCCCCGGCGCCTGCCGCGGCCTCAAGCTGGCGCGTCCCTTCGCGGACTGGAGCTACGCGCCGTCGGACGAGGAGCCGGAGGGAGGCTGGGAGATGGGGAACATCCTCTTCACCCAGGCCATCGCCAACCCCGTCGACGTGATGCACTCGATCTGCTACGTCACCGCCGGCGGCGTCTGCGAACGCTTCCCCGACACGAAGTTCCTGTTCCTCGAGGCGAACGGCGGGTGGCTGGTGCCGTGGCTGGAGCGGCTCGACCACCACTCCAAGAAGTTCGAGTGGGACGTGCCGTGGCTGAAGATGCTCCCGTCGGAGTACTTCCGCCGTCAGTGCTGGATCAGCTTCGACCCCGACGAGTCGATGCTCGCGTTCACCGCCAACTCGCCGTTGTGCGGCGCCGACCGCATCGTGTGGGCCTCCGACTACCCGCACCCCGACGCCAAGTTCCCCGGCGTCACCGAGGAGCTGGCCGAGGCGCTCGAACCGCTGTCGTTCGCGCAGCAGTCGGTGATCACCAGCGAGAGCGCGCTCGCGCTGTACGGCATCGGTTGAGCAACGAACCCGCGGCGGGGTTCGACCTCGCCACCGTCGACAAGCTGCTCAGCACGACGCGCGCCGTGCGTCGGCGCCTCGATCTCACGCGCCCCGTCGACCTCGACGTGGTGCTCGAGTGCCTGCGCCTCGCGACGCAGGCGCCGACCGGTTCGAACCAGCAGACGTGGCGGTGGCTCGTCGTCA
>DASUAS010000093.1:0-7599 GCA_035763625.1 Acidimicrobiia bacterium | reverse complement strand
GCGACGGTGTACCGGCGCGTCGACGTCAGCGTCGCCGACGACGTGCAGGCCGCGGTCGACCTCGCGGTCGAGCAGTTCGGGGGTCTCGACGTCATGTTCAACAACGCGGGGATCGGGAGCAAGTTCGACCGCCTCCTCGACAACGACCTCGAAGACTTCGACGCGGTCATGGGCGTCGATCTGAAGGGCGTGATGCTCGGCACGCAGCGCGCCGCGCGCCGCATGGCCGACCATGGCGGCGGCGCCATCGTGAACACCGCGTCGATCGCGGCGATCACCGGCGGTGCGGGCCCGATCGTGTACCGGGTCGCCAAGGCCGCGGTCGTGCAGTTCAGCAAGTCGGCGGCGATCGACCTCGCGCCGCACGGGATCCGCGTGAATTGCATCGCCCCCGGGCACATCCCCACCGGGATCACCAACTACGACCTCGGGTCGGTGATCCGGACGATGCAGCCACTGCAGCGCGAGGGCCGGCCCGCCGACGTCGCCGATGCGGTGCTCTACCTGGCGAGCGATCGCTCGGCGCAGATCACCGGGATCGTCCTTCCCATCGACGGTGGCACCAGCGCCGGTCCGCCGGTCACCCAGCTGCGCGACCTGATGCGGGGCGTGAAGGCCGCGAAGGAGAAGGAGCAGGCAGCCGAAGGAGGCGAGCGATGAGCACCGACATCGTCATCCGAGGCGGCACCGTGGTCGACGGCACCGGCGCGCCGTCGCAACGTGCCGACGTCGCGGTGAGCGACGGCCGCATCACCCGGATCGCGCCCGATCTGCGCGGCGAGCGCGAGCTCGACGCTGACGGCTGCGTCGTCGCGCCCGGCTTCATCGACATCCACACGCACTACGACGCGCAGGTGTTCTGGGACCCCGCGCTGCGGCCGTCGTCGTCCCTGGGGGTCACCACCGTCGTGGCCGGCAACTGCGGGTTCACGATCGCGCCGACTCGGCCCGATCACCACGACGTGATCGTGCAGACGCTCGAGAACGTCGAGGACATGGACGCGGGCTCCCTCACCGAGGGCATCGTGTGGGACTTCCGCACGTATCCCGAGTACCTCGAGCTGGTGCGGTCGCGCGGCACGGTGGTGAACTTCACCGCGTACGTCGGGCACAGCTCGGTGCGCCTCTTCGTGATGGGTGACGACGCCTACGAGCGTGCCGCGACCGCCGACGAGATCGAGCACATGTGCCGGCTCGTCACCGAAGCCATCGAGGCCGGCGCGGCCGGCTTCTCCACCAGCTTCGCCTACACCCATCGCGGGATGGACGGGAAGCCGGTGCCGAGCCGCTTCGCCGAGCGCGACGAGGTCGAGGCGCTGTTCCTCGCCGCCGGCCGCACCGGCAAGGGCGTCGTGCTGGCAACCGCGGGCGAGCAGTGCACCTACGCCGACATGTACGAGCTGCAGCCGCGCATCGGGCGGCCGTTCACCTATCCCCTGTTCGCGCTGGCGAACGACCGGCACCGCCCTCAGCTCGAGTTGCACGAGGAGGCGGTCGCGCGTGGCGTGCAGGTGTGGCCGCAGGTCACACCACGCCCGCTCACCATGCAGTTCACGATGGAGAGCCCGTTCAGCCTCAACGTGAGCCCGGTGTTCGGCGCGCTGATGGACGCCGACCGCGCGGCCCGTCTCGCCGCCTACGCCGATCCGGAGTGGCGAGCGCGCGCCGCCGCCGACCTCGCCGAACAGCCGATGCGGCCGCGCTGGGAGACGTGCGAGGTGTCGGAGACCGACCGGTTCCCCGAGCTGCAGGGCCGGCGGGTCGACGAGCTCGCGCGCGAGCGCGGCGTCGGGCCGCTCGACGTCATCTGCGAGCTCGCCCTGACGGAAGACCTGCAGACCCGGTTCCGCATCTACATCGCCAACGACGACGACAGCCGCGTGCGTTCGCTGTTGACCCACCCGCAGGTCGCGCTCGGGCTCTCCGATGCCGGTGCCCACGTCGGCCAGCTCTGCGACGCCCCGCTGCCCCTCGACTTCCTCGGACCGTGGGTGCGCGACCGCCAGGTCATGCCCATCGAGCGAGCGGTGCGCAAGCTGACCGGCGAGCCTGCCGACATGTTCGGCTTCGTCGACCGCGGCTACGTGCGTGAAGGCGCGTGGGCCGACCTCGCCGTCTTCGATCCCGCCACGGTCGCGCCCGGCCCCATTCGGCGGGTGCGCGACTTCCCCGCCGATGGTGAGCGCCTCACCGCCGAGGAGCCCGTGGGTCTGCGGCACGTGGTGGTCAACGGGACGCCGATCCGCCGCGACGAGGTGCAGCTCGACGCCTCGGTGCGCCCCGGCATGCGTCCCGAGCTCGGCTGAGCGCCGACGACACGAGCGTGCGTCGAACTGACACGACCTTCGCACTGCGCTGATCCGGCTCGAACCGGTCGCGCCGACGATTCCGGTCATGGCACTCGACCGCAACACCGTCCCGTTGACATGGTCGGTACCGCTCGTCGCGTGCGCGACGATCGTGGCCGTGGCCTTCGGGTCGATCAACCCCGCAAGGGCGGCGAGCACACCGAGCTCGCGCGCCGTCACCCAGTCGATCACGACGTCGGACGGTCGCACGCGGACGTTCCACCTCTACGTGCCGCGCTCGCTCCCCCGTCACGAGGCCGTGCCGCTCCTGGTCGCGTTGCACGGTGGCTTCGGGTCCGGCACGCAGTTCGAGACCAACAGCGGCTTCGACCAGCTCGCCGCCGCTCACCACTTCATCGTGGTGTACCCGGACGGGACTCCGATCCGGCCGAGCGGTCCGCTGGCCGATGCCAGGGTGTGGAACGGAGGCCGCTGCTGCGGTCCGGCCGTCGTCGAGCAGGTCGACGACGTGGGCTTCGTCTCCCAGCTGATCGACCTGATCGCACAGCACCACGACATCGACCCCGCGCGTGTCTACGCGGCCGGACACTCGAACGGGGCGATCATGTCGTACCGACTCGCGTGCGAGCTCTCCGACAAGATCGTCGCCATCGGCGTGCAGGCCGGCTCCCTGGAGGTCGAGCCCTGCCAGCCCACGCATCCCGTGTCGGTGCTGCACATCCACGGCACCGCCGACCGGAACATCCCCATCGACGGCGGACGTGGTGACGGCATCGCCGGCATCGCGTTCCAGCCACCCCGCGCCGCGACCGCCACCTTCGCGCGCGCCGACGGATGTGCGGCCAACCGCGCGACGACGAAATCACCCGACAACGCGGACGTGTCGATCGAGACCTGGCAGCCGTGCCGCGACGGCACCCGAGTGGAGTTCGTCTCGGTCGCGGGCGCGTCGCACGCGTGGATGGGACGTGCGAGCACCCGTGGCGGTCGTGCCCTCACCGGTGCGCCGTACACGAAGTACGACTCTTCGGCGGCGATCTGGTCGTTCCTCGCCGCGCACCCTCGGCCCTGAGCTACCGGCCGCGCAAGCCGATCGGGTTGCCGTCGGGGTCGTCGAGCACGCAGATCCGGGCGCCGGGTGCGACCTGACGAGGTGCGCTGCGCTCGGTCGCGCCCGCGGCGAGGAGCGTGGCACGGGTCGCGTCGAGATCCTCGACGTCGGCGTACGCCACGGGTCCCCCTGTCGCGTCGCCGGGAGCCAGGCTGACTTCGAAGCCGTCCACGTCGTAGCCGACGTAGTAGGACTCGTCGGTGTGCGGCGCTCCGTGCAGCGCGGTGTACACGGCCTTGGCTGCGTCCACGTCGGTGACGGGGATCACGAGACTGCGGATGGTCGAGCTCACGTTGTGCTCCTCAGAGACGGCGGTCGCGTCGGCAACCGCTCCGGCATCAAGCAGCATGTCGGGTCCAACGCCTCGAATGTGACGAGGAGCCACCTCGTCCAGCCGATGCACGACCCGTCAGGGAACCACCGCTCAGCTGAACCGCGTCTCGGCCGCGTACTTGCTGTCCATGTACTCACGCACGGTGGCGATACGGTCGTCGCGCACGACGAAGACGCCGCAGTACTCGTTGTGGTACTCGACTCCGCTCGCGGCGTGCGCGTTGACGCGCCACTCGAGCATCACGGTGTCGCCCTCCGCGATGAGGGTCGGAAACTCGAAGTTCACCGTGCCCGGCTCGAACAATGCTCCACCGACCGCGCCGAGGAAGTCGTCGACGATCTCTTTTCGTCCCTTCCACGGGCCGGCGATCGGAAGATCGCCGTGCATCGACCAGACGGCATCGTCCGCGAAGCTGTCGCGGATGGTGGCCTCGTCGCCGGAGACGAGCGCATCGAGACAGCGCTGCACATGCGCACATGGACGCGATCGTCGCGGCGCGCACTTCGTACGACGAACGCGCACCGACCGCGATCGGCTGACGACCGCGGCGCGTCTCAGTCCTCCGCCACCGCGTTCTCGGCGACGAACTGGCCGGCGATGAACGTCGCGCCCTGCGGGTCCTTGATCACCGCGAGGCGGGTCCACGGCGCGTCGAAGGGCCCGGCGACGACATCACCGCCGAGCTGCGCGGCCAGAGCAGCCGTTGCGGCGGCGTCGTCGACCGCGAACGTGACCGCCCAGTGCGCGGGAGTGTCGCTGTCGTCCGCCGCGATCGGGGTGATCTGCGCGACGACGTCGACGAAGCCCTCGGGCGCCCCCATCTGCGCCATGTTCTCGCGCAGCCCCGGTGTCTTCTCCTCGAGATGGTCGCCGTAGCCGGGCAGCACCCACATCGGGCCCGACTTGAGCGGGAGCAGCTTCCATCCGAACACCGCGCCGTAGAAACGCTCCGCGGCCTGCGGATCGCGCGTGGCCAGCCCGTTGAAGTTGAGCGCGCCGTGCTCGTTCACCACCGCGGCACCGAAGTTCTCCTTCGCCTGCCACAGGCAGAACATCGCGCCTTCGGGGTCGGCGACCACCGACATGCGTCCGGCGTCCATCACGTCGAACGGATCCATGAAGACGGTGCCACCGGCGTCGCGCACCTTGGCCGCGCTCGCGTCGGCGTCCGCCACCGCGACGTACGTGTTCCACATCGCGATCGGTGGCGCACCATCCGGGACCGACCCGATCGCAGCGACGTCACCGCCGCGGATGCGGGCCATGTGGTACACGCCGCCCGCGTCCTCGGGCATGACGTTCTCGAACTCCCAGCCGAAGAGCTGCTCGTAGAACGGCCGCGCGGCATCGGGATCGGGTTCCTGGGCGTCGATCCAGCAGGGGACACCGGGGATGTAGCCGTCGCGCTCGGGCATGGGGGATCCTCTCCGACGGGGACGGACGGGTTCGACCGACATGCTCGCGTCTGTGGCCGCCCGCGTCACGCGCCGGCGCCGACGAGCACGGGTCGGCGACGGGATGCCGCTCGGTCGTGAAGACGCGAGACTGATCGGGTGCTGAGATCACCCGTCGATGTGGAGGTGCGCGACGCGTACCTGCGTCGCCTCGGCCTCGACGCCGAACCACCGTCGGTCGAGGCGCTGCAACGCCTCCAAAGGCGTCACGTCGAGCGCGTCCCGTACGAGACGCTCTGGATCCACGCCGACGAGCGATGGGACATCGATCCATCGACGTCGGCGGCCCGAATCGCGCTGCAGGGCCGAGGCGGTTACTGCTACCACCTCAACGGGGCGTTGGGGGTGTTGCTGTCCTGGCTCGGCTATGCCGTCAGAAGCCACCCGGGCGGGGTTCGCGCCGACGGCCTCCCGGAGTCGAGATCGATGGGAAACCACCTGGTCCTGACGGTGAGCGCGCTGCCGACGGAGGCGAACCCGTCGGGGACGTGGCACGTCGACGCGGGCCTGGGCGACGCGCTGCACGAGCCGCTCCCCCTGGTCCCGGGTGCTTACGTGCAGGCACCGTTCCGTCTGGCCCTGGATCGTCTACCCGGCGAGAGTCGTGGATGGCTGCTGACGCACGATCCTGCGGGCGGGTTCCGGAACATGCGATGGAACATGGTCGACGCCCGCCTCGGAGACTTCGCGGCGCAGCACCGGTGGCTGTCGACATCACCGGAATCAGGGTTCGTGCGAGTCGCCATGGCCGAACGGCGTGACGCGACCGGCGTCGACGTCATGCGGGGCTTGGTGCTGACGCGTCTGGGCGAGCACGCCACGACCAGCGAACCGCTGACTCGACGCGACGAGTGGTTCGCCGCGCTGGCCGACGTCTTCGATCTCCGCTTCGACTGCAGTGCTCCGGATGCGCTCGACGCGCTCTGGAACCGGGTCCGACGCGGTCACGAGCAGTGGCAAGAAGAGGGAAGCGGCGGGTGAGTCGAGCGCAACACCGGTGACGGCTCGCGGTCCTCGCGAATGGGTAGGCCACCGGCGGGAAGTTGCGTACGCGCCGTAGTCTCGAACTGAGGCGCTGACGCGCGACCAGGGGGGAGACCTCGCGGCCCGATGAAGATGATCGATCGTTCGAACCACGCACCGGGAGGCGATGCGCAGGACGCGAACCGGTACCGCTGGATCGCGATGGCGGTGATCCTGATCGGCACCTTCATGGTCATCCTCGACACGTCGATCGTGAACGTCGCGCTGCCGCAGATCGGATCCGACTTCCACTCGGTGTCCGCGGTCGACTGGATCGTGACGTCGTACCTGCTCGCCGTCGGCGTGTCGATCATGGCAACGGGTTGGCTCGCCGACCACTTCGGCAAGAAGCGCGTGTTCGTCGTGAGCCTGGCGGTCTTCACGATCGGATCGCTCCTGTGCTCGGTGTCACCGACGCTCCCATTGCTCGTGGTCGCGCGCGTGATCCAGGGCCTCGGCGGCGGCGCGCTGATGCCGCTCGGCATGGCGATGATCTACGAGCTGTTCGAACCCCAGGACCGGGGGATGGCGCTCGGGATCTGGGGCGTGGCGGCGATGGCCGCACCCGCAGTCGGACCGGTGCTCGGCGGCTTCCTCGTGACCTCGGTCGACTGGCGGATCCTGTTCGTGATCAACGTCCCGATCGGCATGGTCGGCGTGCCCGCGGCCGCGATCCTGCTGCGCGACCTCGGTGAACGCGACACCCGACCGCTCGATCTCACCGGCTTCGTCACGTCGTCGGTCGGTCTCGTGCTCCTGCTGCTGGCGCTGTCCGAAGCACCCACGTGGGGATGGGGGTCGGCCACGTTCCTCGTGTCGGTCGCCGTCGGGATCGCGCTGCTCGGGTACTGGATCGTGCGCTCGCTCCACATCTCGACACCCCTGATGGAGCTGCGCATGTTCGCGATCCCGGCCTTCACGCTGACGATGGTCATCGTGTGGCTGGTGACGATCTCGCAATTCGCGCGACTCGTCTTCATCCCACTCGAGTTCGAGACCCTACGCGGCTCGAGCGCGCTGTCGGTCGGGTTGATGCTCACGCCAGCGGCGCTCGGCGTCGCCATGACGATGCCGATCGGTGGCCGGCTCGCCGACCGCATCGGCGCGCGCGTACCGGTGACCATCGGGCTCGCGATCACCGCGTTCTCGTTCTGGCCGCTCGGCCACCTCCACGTCGACACTCCCCCGGAGCTCGTCTCGGCGTGGCTGTTCATCGGTGGTTTCGGAGTCGGACTGGCGATGATGCCCAACACGGTGATCGCGATGAACTCCGTCCACGGCCGCTACGTCGCGCAGGCCTCGGCCGTCCGATCGCTGAACCGTCAGATCGCGGCCGCGCTCGGCACCGCGATCCTCGCGTCGATCCTC
>DASUAS010000092.1:0-6842 GCA_035763625.1 Acidimicrobiia bacterium | reverse complement strand
GAGGGCGAGTACCTCGTCCACCAGGGCGATTCGGGCGACTCCCTGTTCCTCCTCCTCGACGGCGTGCTGTCGGTGACGATCGACGGCGAAGGCATCGCCGAGGTGGGACCGGGCGTGGTGCTCGGCGAGCGCGCGGTGCTCGAGGGCGGCATCCGCACCGCCAGCCTCCAGGCCAGCACGCCGGTGCGGGTGGCGGTGGCGCGCGCCGATCGCATCGACCGCGACGCGCTGATGGCGTTGCGCGACCACCACACCCCGAAGACCCAGTGACCGTCACACCCACTCGCTAGGGTCGCCGGGTGCGCATCGCCACCTGGAACGTCAACTCGCTGAAGGCGCGCCAGGAGCGCGTCGAGGAGTGGCTCGCCTACGCCCGGCCCGACGTGCTGTGCCTCCAGGAGACCAAGCTGTCCGACGACGCGTTCCCGGCCCTCAGCTTCTCGGCACTCGGCTACGACTCGGTGCACCACGGTCAGGGGCAGTGGAACGGCGTCGCCATCCTGTCGCGCGTCGGCATCGGCGACGTCACCACCGGCTTCGACGACGACCACGTCGATCCGTACGAGGGCGACGCCCGCGTGCTCGCGGCCAGCTGCGAGGGCGTGCGCGTCGTGAGCGTCTACGTGCCCAACGGGCGCGAAGTCGCCAGCGAGTTCTACGAGCGCAAGCTCGCGTGGCTCGACGCGCTGCACGACTGGCTGGCGGCGACGCAGTCGCCCGACGACGACCTCGTGGTCCTCGGCGACTTCAACGTGGCCCCCGACGACCGCGACCTCTGGTCGCCCAAGGCGTTCAAGGGGTCGACGCACGTCACCCCACCCGAACGCGCCGCGGTGGCACGCCTGTGCGAGTGGGGCATGGTCGACGTGTTCCGGTCCTGCTACGACGACCACGAGCTCTTCAGCTACTGGGACTACCGGCGGGGCGACTTCCACGAGCACCGCGGCATGCGCATCGACCTCGTGCTGGCCACCGAGCCCCTCGCGGCCCGGGCCCGGTGGGCGGTGGTCGACCGCAACGCCCGCAAGGGCAAGCAACCCTCGGATCACGCACCCGTGATCACCGACTTCGACGACAGGAGCTGACCGGTGGCCGCCAACGGACAGGGCAGTGGCGAACGACGCATGAAGGCGTGGCTCTGGGTCCTGGGCGCGGTGATCGTCGCCCTCGTGGTCGCGCTCGTCGTGGTCCTGGTCACCCGCGACGACGACGGCGACACGCCACCGGCGACGACCACGTCGACCACCCGCGCCGCGACCACCACGACGACGACCCCCGCGACCACCTCGACCACTGCACCCGCGACCACCAGCACCACCGTGGCGCTCCCGGTGATCACCGACGATCCGCAGACCTATGCCGAGTACCTCTTCGCGGCGTGGCAGAACGGCAACCGGACCGCGGCGGCGAACGTGGCCAGCGCCGACGCGGTCACGCAGATGTTCTCGCAGGCGTACCCGGCCAAGGGTCCGTACACGCTCGCGAACTGCGGCCCCGCGGCGGGATCGCTCTACTGCACGTGGAACGGGCAGAACGGCGCGTCGATCCAGATGCAGGTGCGCACGCTCACCGGCGGCCTCCCGATCCAGGTGCAGTCGGTCACGTTCACGCCCTGAGCCGAGGGCCCGACCCGGGCTGCACCACATGGGGGTTTCCTCGCGCCCGCAGTCGGGTTATGTTCGCCGTGAAGCTCGTTTCACACCTCGACCGGGGCGGGTAGGAGGCGAGCGACATGGCCGCCGTCACCCCCATCCCGTTCGCGATCGGACTGCTCGTCGGCATCGGGCTCTTCGCGGCGCTCACCTACTACCTCGTCCAGGAGTCCCGCCGGCCGGTGCAGTGGCCGGCGCCCGTCTCCGGGCCCCACATCTCGCACACGCGCGTGGCCACGGTGTGCGTGCTGTTCACGCTCTGGTCGCTGTGGGCGACCGCCCGACCGGTCAGTGGGTGGCGCTGAGCGCGAACGTGTCGGCCAGTCGGGTGTACGACGCGACCCGCTCCTCGTGCGACGGCGCCATGGTGCTGACCATGAGCTCGTCGGCGCCGGTCCGCTCGACCAGGCTCTCGAGCCCGGCCCGCACCGTGGCCACGTCGCCGACGACGTGCGAGCTGGTCCAGTCCTCGACGACCTGACGCTCGAACGGCGTGAACTGGTACTCCGCCGCTTCGTCGGGTGACGGGTAGACGTCGGGGCGACCCTGGCGGAGCCGGAGGAACGCGAGCTGACCGGGCTTGGCCAGTCGGTGTGCATGCTCGTCGGTCTCACCGCAGATCACGCTGACCCCGATCATCACGTAAGGGGCGTCGAGCTGGTCGGAGGGACGGAACGCACGCCGGTACGCGACGAGGGCGTCGTCGAGCATCGCCGGCGCGAAGTGGTAGGCGAACGAGTACGGCAGTCCGAGGACGGCGGCGGCCTGCGCGCCGTAGGTGCTCGAACCGAGCATCCACAGCTGCGGTTTGTAGCCGCGCGCGGGCACCGCGGTGATGCTCTCGAAGCGGTGCCCGGGCGGCATCGCTCCGTCGAAGAAGCCGAGCAGCTCGGTCATCTGCTCGGGGAAGTCGTCGGCGCCGAGCATCCCGGGCCCGCGGCGAAGTGCCGACGCGGTGAGCGGATCGGTACCCGGTGCGCGCCCGATGCCCAGGTCGATGCGTCCCGGGTGCAGCGCCTCGAGCATGCCGAACTGCTCGGCAACCGCGAGGGCGGCGTGGTTGGGCAGCATGACGCCGCCCGAGCCGACGCGGATGGTGGACGTGACCGAGGCCAGGTGCGCGAGCAGCACCGGCGGCGATGAGCTCGCGATGCCCGGCATGTTGTGGTGCTCGGCCACCCAGTGGCGGCGGTACCCCAGCCGTTCGGTCTCCTGCACCAGCGCGATCGAGTTGCGCAGCGCGTCGGCGGGGGTGGATCCCCGGCCGACGGGGGCGAGGTCGAGGACCGACAGCGGCAGCTCGGGATGGCGCGCGGGATGGGCGGTGGGTTCAGACATCCTCTGCTGCAACCGCGGCGAACCGCCAACTCTTCCGGGCGCCGTCCCCGTCGGTGACCAGACGCCCGCTGCACGGCGGCGCGAAGTGCGTGCCGATGACCAGGACGTCGCGATCGCCGTGCTCGGCGAGGAGGCGACGACGGGTCGCGGCCGACTGAGCCCGGTCGGTGTCGGGGTCGGCGAACCAGTCGGGTTCGGCGAACTGGACCGGGTGGTGCGCGAGGTCGCCGGTGATCAGCGCGTGGCGTCCGCCCGATTCGACGTGGACCGCGACGTGACCGGGCGTGTGCCCCGGCGTGGCCTCCAGGCGGATCTCGTCGGTGACGCGGTGGTCGGAGGGGACGAGGTCGGCGAGGCCGGCGTCGACCACCGGCCGCACCGCGTCGTCGATGGTCGAGGCGTACCCGCCGGCGCCCTCCGCGTCCCAGTGCTCCCACTCGTCGCGGCAGAGCAGGTAGCGGGCGTTGGGGAACGTCGGCACCCACTCGCCGTCGACCAGCATCGTGTTCCACCCGACGTGGTCGAAGTGGAGATGGGTGCAGATCACCGTGTCGACCTCCTCGCGCGGGAAGCCGGCGTCGGCGAGATCGGTGAGGAACGGGGTCTGGAGGGTGAGCGCCTCCATCCCCGGGATCCGGCGGTCGTTGCCGATGCAGGTGTCGACGATCATCTTGCGGTCGCCGACCTCGATCGCGAACGCGTGGATCGAGAGCACGAGGTTGCCGTCGTCGTCGACGAAGTGCGGTCGCAACCACGACGCGTGCGACGCGATCACCTCGGCGGAGGCGCTCGGCAGCAATCCACCGGCGGGGATGTGGGCGACGCTCTCCACGACGCGCGTGATGGTGACGTCGCCGATCTGCCACTGCAGACGTTCAGAACTGGTCTCCGCCACTCGTTCCCCCTCGTCGCTGACTAGTGGATGGTGCGGCCCTCGGCCAGCATGGTGACGAACTGCTCGATGCGGCGGGCGCGCGTCTCCGGACGCTTCGCGTCGTGGATGCGGTAGAGGATCGCGTAGCGGTTGCGGCTGTCAAGTGCGGCGAAGGCGCGACGGGCGCGGGCGTTGCGTCCGAGGGCAGCAGCCAGGTCGTCGGGGACCTCGATCGTGCGCTGCCCCGCGTAGGCCGCGTCCCAGCGGCCGTCGGTCTTGGCCGCCTCGACCTCGCGGTTGCCGGCCTCGCGCATCCGGCCGTCGGCGATGAGCGCCTCCGCCTTCTCGCGATTGATCTTCGACCACCGGCTGCGCGCCTTCCGCGGCGTCATGCGCTGGCGGAAGTACACCTCGTCGTGCTTGTGGCGCAGACCGTCGATCCAGCCGAAGCAGAGCGCGGCCTCGACCGCCTCGGGATACCCGACGGTGTGGACCCCGGTGCCCTGCTTGGCGATCTTGAGCCACACCCCGTCGGAGCTCGCGTGGTGGCGGGCCAGCCAGCGCTCCCACTCCTTCGCCGACCGGAATTCCATCACCGGAAGTCCCGCCACCTGCTCGCTCATGCCGACCATTCTCGCTCGGCGCGGCGAGACTGGACGCTCCCTCGATCCGCCGACCCTGGAGTCCCCCGTGCGCCGCCATCCCCTTCGCCGACGTCGGACCGTGGTCCTGGGCGCTCTCGTCGCGGCACTGAGCGTCGTGGCCTCGACCGGGCCGGCACCGGCGTCGGCCGCGACGCCGACGCGGAAGCCGGCCATCGCAACGGCACCGTTCACCGAGCCCACCGACGTGGCGCTCGCCGACACGCCGTCGCCGTGGCCGCTGCCCGCCGACGCCACGCCGTACATCAAGGCTGCGGGCCTGACCGTCCTCGGCGAGGAGCAACTCGAGGTGCACTACCACGCGCACCTCGACGTCGTCGACGCCGGCCAGAAGGTCACGGTGCCGGCCGGCGTCGGGTTCGTCGTGAAGAACGGTCGGGCCACCGGGATCACCGTCCTGCACACGCACGACACGAGCGGCGTGATCCACATCGAGTCGGCGAAGGACGTCCCCTACACGCTGGGGCAGTTCTTCACCGAGTGGGGCGTCGCCCTGAACGCCGACCAGGTCGGGGGTCTCCACGCCGACGCCGACCACGTGGTGCAGACCTACGTGAACGGTCGCCGGTTCGACGGCGATCCCGGTACCATCCGGCTGCGGCGGCACCTCGAGATCGCACTCTGGTACGGGCCCACCGGCGAGAAGCCCGTGGTCCCGAAGTCGTACCGCTTCCCCGCCGGGCTCTGAGGAGGCGACGGTGTTCCGTTTTCGCACGCCCGACGCCGAGCAGCTCTCCCACTTCCTCGCCCGCGAGCGCACGTCTCCCCTCACCTACGACGAGGTGGGCGCGAGCTTCGACGTCGACCTGCCGCCCGGATACCACCACGTGCGCGTGGGCGTCGACCTCGGTCGCGGTGACGACGTGTGGGAACGGGCGTGCGCCGGGCTCCGGGCGTGGGCGGCGCACCGCGGCGCGGGCGTCGTGATCGCACCGGCCGACGCGCCGATCACCGAGGGCACCACGGTGGCGATCATCACCAAGGTGTGGCCACTGCACGTGCTCGCCGCATGCCGGATCGTGCAGGTCGTCGACGAAGCCGACCGATTCGGGTTCGCCTACGGCACGCTCCCCTCACACCCCGAGGAGGGCGAGGAGAATTTCCTCGTGACGCGAACGCCCGACCGCGGCGTGCGCTTCGACGCGGTGGCGTTCTCCCGTCCCCACGACCTGCTCACCAAGCTCGGTGGACCGATCCCCCGCCACCTGCAGGCACGCGCCGCCCGCGGCTACCTCGCCGGCATGCGCGACTTCGTCCGCTGACGGGTCGCGGCCCTCACGAACGACTCGGCGCACACCCCCACGGGCGTACGCCGAGTCCGAGATGTTCGTGGGCCGGGCCCCGAGCTACCGCGCCTTGAGCGCCTCGATGAGCTTGGGCACGACCTTGTGCACGTCACCCACGACGCCGAGGTCGGCGATGCCGAAGATCGGCGCCTCGCCGTCCTTGTTCACGCAGATGATGTTGTCGGAGCCCTTCATGCCCACCATGTGCTGGGTGGCGCCCGAGATGCCGAGGGCGATGTACACCTTCGGCTTCACGACCTTGCCGGTCTGGCCCACCTGCTTCGAGTACGGGACCCAGCCGGCGTCGACGATCGCACGCGACGCACCCGACGCGCCGTTGAGCAGCTTGGCCAGCTGCTCCACCAGCGGCTCGTACGCCTCGGCGCTGCCGAGGCCGCGCCCACCGGACACGACCACGGTCGCCTCTTCGAGCTTCGGGCCCTCGCGCTCCTCGACGTGGCGAGCGAGCACCTTGGCCTCCCCGGCCCGGCCGGCGTCGGGGGCGGCCACGGTCACGACCTCGGCGGCGCCGCCGCCGCTCGGCTCCGCCGCGAACGACTTGGGGCGGATGGCGGCGAGGAACGGGCCGTCGCCCCCGAACTCGGTGTCGACGAGCGTCACCCCACCGAAGATCGCGTTGCCGACGATCAGCTTGTCGCCGTCGACCTTCAGGTCGGTGCCGTTGGTGAGCAGCGGCCGGTCGAGCTTCACCGAGAGTCGGGAGATCGCGTCGCGACCGTCGTAGCTCTGCGCGAACAGCACCGCGTCGGGCGAGTGCTCGCCGACCAGCTCCGCCAGCGCCGCGGCACCGACGACACCGGGAAGCGCGTCGCCGGGGTCGATCGCGTACACCTTGGTCGCGCCGTGCTCGCCGAGACCGGCGGCCAGGGCGTCGGCGTCGGCACCGACGTAGACGGCCTCGACGGTGTCGGCCAGCTCGCGGGCCTTGGTGAGGATCTCGAGGGTCGCGCTCGCCGGCTTGTCACCGTCGGACTCGGCGAAGACCCAGATCTTGGAAACTGCCATCTCG
>DASUAS010000091.1:0-2595 GCA_035763625.1 Acidimicrobiia bacterium | reverse complement strand
ACGTTGGCGGCCTTGGCGACGGCGGCGTTGACGATGTCCTCGACCTCGCCGATGCGCGGGACGAGGCACTTGCTCGCGAACAACGTGCGCAGCGGCGCGTCGGGCTCCTCGCCCAGGAACGGCCGCAGCTGGGGGGTGTCGATCACGCCGGGCGAGATGCTGTTCACCCTGACGTTGCGACTGGCGAGCTCGATGGCGAGGGTCTCGGTGAGGCGGATCACCGCCGCCTTGGCGACGCAGTGCACGAGGTTGCCGGCCGCGTTGCCGGGCATCCCCGAACCCACCATGCCCGCGATGGACCCGACGTTGATGATCACCCCACCGCCGCGTCGCTCGAACACCGGGATCGCGTGCTTCACCGCCAGGAACACGAGCGTGACCTCGCTCGCCATGTTCCAGTCCCAGTCGGCACGGGTGACGTCTTCGACGTTGGCGGCCTTGGCGACGGCGGCGTTGTTGTAGAGGATGTCGAAGTCGCCGAACGCGTCGACCGCGTCGGCGATCCACTGCTCGACGGCGTCCTCCTCGGTGAGGTCGACGGGCTGGAACGACACCATCTCCCCGCCGGCCGAGCGGACCATGTCGACGGTCTCCTCCGCCTCGGCGACCTTGACGTCACAGCCGACGACCTTCGCTCCCTCCGCGGCGAAGTGCACCGCGGCCCTGCGCCCCTGCCCACCCGCGGTGCCGCTGATCAGTGCGACCTTGCCGGCCAGCCGTCCTGGCATTGCTCCCCCCGGAACGTGAACTTGCATATCAAGTTCTTGATCAAGTGGTTGTGAGGATACACGGTCGGTCAGGTCGGCGCATCCCCGACGAGCTCGGGCGGCAAGGTCCCCGAGAACCAGTCCTGCGCGGTGACCCGCGCCACGATGCGCCAGCCCTCGGCGGTGCGCACGAGGTCATCGAGGTAGCGCCCACCCGACTCGAAGAGGTGGATCGAGCCGTCGGCGCGCGCGAAGCCCATCGGCGAGCGCCAGTAGGTCACCGACGTCGCGGTCGCGCGGTCGGGCGCGTACGTCACCACGATGTTGGTGAGGTAGTGCTTGCGCACCGGGAAGGCAGCCAGGGACTCCTCGCTCCATTGGCGCACATCACCGCGCCAGCGCCCCGTCGGGCCGCCGATCGCCACGTAGTCGACTTCGCCATCGGACGTGAACACCGAGTCGACCAGGTCGTAGTCGGCGGTGTCGATGCCGGTCGCGTACCGGTACATCAGCTGCTCGATCTCGTGCTGGTCGACCAACTCTCGGACGCGGTCTCCCTCGTTCACTGCGCCGAGTACCCGCCGTCGACCGGGAGCACCACCCCGGTCACGAACGATGCCGCGTCCGAGCAGAGCCAGAGCACCGCGTCGGCGATCTCCGGCGCGGTGCCCATGCGCCCGAGGGGGTGCATGCCGTGGAACGCCTCGGGCGGCACCTCCATGTTCGCGGCGGTGCGCTCCATGAGCGGCGTCTCGATCATGCCCGGCGACGTCGCGTTCACCCTGATGCCGGCGGCGGCGTAGTCGAGGGCGGCGCAACGGGTCAGACCGGCGACCGCGTGCTTGGTGGAGCTGTAGAGCGAGCCGTTCCCCGCCCCGAACAGCCCGAGGATCGACGAGGCGTTCACGATCGCGCCACCGCCACGGGCCAGCATCGCCGGGATCTCGTACTTCATCGAGAGCCAGGTGCCCTTGGTGTTGACCGCCTGCACGCGGTCCCACTCCTCCTCGGTCACCTCCGCGACCGGGAGCGGCTTCGCTTCGATCCCCGCGTTGTTGAACGCCATGTCGAGCCCGCCGTAGGTGTCGGTGGCCGATGCGACCATGCGCTCGACGTCGGCCGCGCGGGACACGTCGGTGACGATCCCGGCCGCCTCACCGCCCGCGTCCTTGATCGACCGGATCGTCTCGTCGAGTGCGTTCCCGTCGACATCGGCGACCACCACGCTCGCCCCCGCCCGCGCGAACGCACCCGCGGTGGCCCGGCCGATGCCGGAACCGCCACCGGTGACGACCGCCACCTTGCCCGAGAAGTCGTGCTGCACGTCGCTCTCCCCCCGGTGTTGCGTGTCAGTCGCCGACGATCGCCCGCCACACGCGCTCCGGCGTGAGGGGCATGTCGAGATGGCGCACGCCGTAGCCCGACAGCGCGTCGATCACCGCCGACTGCACCGCGGGCGTCGAACCGATGGTCCCGGACTCCCCCACGCCCTTGGCGCCCAGCGGGTTGTAGGGCGTCGGCGTCGCCTGGTGCACCACTTCGAAGTGGGGGAGCTCCGCGGCCGAGATGAACGTGTAGTCGGCCAGGTTCGCGGTGATCGGGTTGCCGTCGGCGTCGTACGCGAACTCCTCGACCAACGCCTGCGCGACTCCTTGCGCGATGCCACCGTGCACCTGGCCCTCGAAGAGGAGCGGGTTGAGCACGGTGCCGGCGTCGTCGCACGCGACGTGGCGGACCAGCACCACCTTCCCGGTCTCCACGTCGACCTCCACGACCGCGAGGTGCGCCCCGAACGGATAGGTCGGGCCCGGCGCGACGAAGCTCGACTCGACGTCGAGGCGGCCGTGGCCGTTCTGCTCGGCTGCCGTCGCGAGCTCCGCCCACGACC
>DASUAS010000090.1:0-5207 GCA_035763625.1 Acidimicrobiia bacterium | reverse complement strand
GCCGTCGGTGGCGCCGAGCCGGCTCCGCGCGAAGTCCATGCTCGAGACGATCATCGCGGCCGCGCCGTCGGACGTCGCGCAGATGTCGAGCAAGCGCAGCGGATCGGCGACGATCGGACTGTTCACGACATCTTCGACCGTGTTCTCCTTGCGGAAGCGCGCGTTCGGGTTCTCGAAGCCGTGCTTCGAGTTCTTCACCTTCACGCGCGCGAAGTCGTCGCTGGTCGCGCCGTACACGTCCATCCGTCGTCGCGCGTAGAGCGCGAAGTACACGGGGTTGGTCGCGCCGAGCAGGTGGAAGCGCAGCCAATCGGGGTCGGTCTTGCGCTCGCCGCCGACCGGCGCGAAGAAGCCCTTCGGCGTGGTGTCGGCACCGATCACCAGCGCGACGTCGCAGTAGCCGGCAAGGATCTGCGCACGCGCCTGGTGCAGCGCCTGCGCGCCGGACGCGCACGCGGCGTAGCTGGACGACACTCGCACGCCGGTCCAGCCCAGCTTCTGCGCGAACGTGGCGCCGGCGATGAAGCCGGGGTAGCCGTTGCGGATGGTGTCGGCGCCGGCCACGTACTGGATGTCACGCCACGCCAAGCCGGCATCTTCGAGCGCGGCGCGGGCGGCGACCATCCCGTACTCGGTGAAGTCACGCCCCCACTTGCCCCACGGATGCATGCCCACGCCGAGGACGGCGACGTCGCGGTCGCCGTTCGTGCTCACGATCCCTCCTTCGCTGCGGCGGGCGCCCACACGTACACGAGGTACTCGTGCTCGTCGTCGCGGTGCAGGGTGTCGATCTCGAGCTGCATCTCCATGCCGACGTGCAGCTCGGACGCGCGCACGCCCTTGGCCACCTGCCCGAGCACGACGATGCCCTCGTCGGCCAGCTCGACCGCGGCGAGCGCATACGGCTCGAACGGGTCGGCCGCGACGTACGGCGGCGGAGGTGCGTAGTGGTTCTCGGTGTACGACCAGACGCGGCCTCGGCGCGACAGCGCCGTCGGCTCGAGCGTGTCGGAGTCGCAGTTCGGGTTGGGGCACGCGCCCTCGCGCGGCGGGAAGACGATCGTCCCGCACGCCGTGCACCGCGCGCCGATGAGATGGGGTGCGCCGTCGTCGGTGGTGAACCAGCCGTCGATCGCGGGCACCCGGGTCACGGTTTCTGACACCCCGTCAGACTACGCCGTGCCCCCGAACCTGACCTCTTGGGGTCATTTCCGGGGGTTTCGCTCAGATCGTCGCTACCGTGCGCCGATCCTGTGATGCAGTCCGGGGCCACGGGGTCCCGAACAGGTTGGAGGGCAATCCCCACATGCGATCTCGAATCCGCAACTTCGGCGCGCTGCTCGGCATCGTCGTGCTCGGCACGGTGGGCCTGGTGGCGCTCGCACCCGCGGCGGTGGCCGACACGCTGGGACCGGTCGACTCGTCGATCCCCGACGGCCAGGCCAACTCGCTCCGCGACGTGCTCGAGAACCAGGTCGGCGACGGTGACGTCGTGGAGCTCCAGGCGGGAGCCACGTACCGGCTGACCGACTGCGAATCGGGCTCGCTCAACATCGATTCCAGCATCACCGTGCACGGGAACGGAGCCACGGTCGAGCAGACCTGCGACGAGCTCGTGATGGACGTCGACGCCGACCTGACGATCGACGGGCTCACGATCACCGGTGGGAACGACGTCGGCGGTCGGCCGGCGGGCGGGATCCACTTCGACGGGAGTGAGCTGGTCATCACCAACTCGTCGATCGTCGGGAACTCCACCTGCAGCGACGGCGGCGGCATCTTGATGGACGGGGGCGACTCGCTCCGCATCGAGAACTCGACCATCGCGGGCAACTCCGCCGGTGGCGACGGGGGCGCGATCGCCTCGTGGAGCGGGACCGAATCGTCGCTCGACATCGTCAACTCCACGATCACCGACAACGTCGCGGCCTTCGGTGGTGGCATCGCCATGTTCGACGGTGGCCCGGTCTCGCTCACCTACACCACACTCGTCGGGAACACCACCGGTGGTCCGCAAGGCGAGTGCGTCGGGTCTGATTCCGCCACCGTCGATGACGCGCACGCGGCTGACCACTCCGGCGTTCACGCGCAGGCCGACAGCGACGTCGGCGCGAACGTCGAGTTCTTCGACCAGTCGTCCGTCCTCACCAGCTTCGGAACCGTGATCGCGCTGCCGACGGGCGGTCCGAACTGCAGCGTCGAAGTCGAGGTCGTCCCGGCGGAGGTGCTCTCCAACACCGAGTCGCACGGGTACAACTTCTCCGACGACGCGTCGTGCGGCCTCGCGGGCACGGGCGATCGCCAGAGCGCCGGTGATCCGATGCTCGCCGCGCTCTCGGCCAACGGCGGTCCGACGCTCACCCGGCTCCCCGCGACGAGCAGCCCGCTCGTCGACGGCGTGCCGCTCGCGCAGTGCCAGGCCGACGGCGCGGCGGGGATCACCGCCGACCAGCGCGGGATCACTCGGCCGCAGGGTGCCGGGTGCGACATCGGCGCGGTCGAGCTGGTGATCGCCGCCCCGACGCCCCCCGAGGCAGCACCGCTGGTGGTCACGCCTCGCTTCACCGGCTGATCGCCTTCGCACCCCAGGTCACCGATCACCGCCCGGCCTCGTGCCGGGCGGTGACGCGTTCGGCGCCCGATGCGTACGATCGCCCGCATGATCGACGACAGCATCGCCACTCGTTCCGCCTCCGCGCTCGCGGCGGGCGTCCGTGAGAAGCAGTGGTCGAGCCGGGAGCTGCTCGACCTCTACCTCGACCGCATCGACCGGCTGAACGGGCCGATCAACGCGGTGGTCACGCTCGACACCGACCGAGCGCGCGCGGCGGCTGACGCCGCGGATGCCGCGCTGGCGCGTGGTGACGCGGTCGGGCCGTTGCACGGACTGCCGGTCACGATCAAGGACGCCATCGAGACCGAAGGCATCCGGTCCACCGGCGGTGCGATCGAACTGACCGACCACGTCCCCGCGCAGGACGCGCCCGCGGTCGCGCGGCTCAAGGCCGCCGGTGCCGTCGTCTTCGGGAAGACGAACGCGCCCCGCTGGTCGGGCGACGTCGAGACCTTCAACGAGATCTTCGGCGGGACCAACAACCCCTGGGAGCCCGGTCACACGACGGGCGGCTCGTCGGGCGGTGCAGCCGCCGCGGTCGCCGCCGGGTTCACCAGCTTCGAGCTGGGCACCGACATCGGCGGATCGGTGCGCATCCCGTCGCACTGCTGCGGCGTGTTCGGGTTGAAGCCGTCGTTCGGCGTGGTTCCGCAGCGCGGGTACCTCGACCACGTCGGAGGCGGCACCACCGACGCCGACGTCAACGTCTTCGGCCCCATCGCGCGCAGCGCTGACGACCTCGACCTGCTGATCGGTGTGCTCGCGGGCCCGGCGCCCGAGCTGACGGCTGCGTGGCGACTCGATCTCCCGTCGTGCGACATCACGTCGCTCGACAACTTCCGCGTGGGCACGTGGCTCGACGACCCCGGCTGTCCGGTCGAGCGGGAGTACGCCACGATGCTCCGCGCCGCCGCCGACCTGCTCGCCGACGCCGGCGCGAAGGTCGACGACGCCCATCCGCCGGTTCCCTTCGAGGAGCAGGTCGGTCTGTTCTTCCACATGGTGGGGGCCGCGACGTCGCTGAGTGCGCCGGAGTACGAGGGTCAGACCCCGGGTTCCCATCGTGACTGGTTGGAAGCGGCGAAGCACCGGGCCGCGCTCAACCGGATCTGGGCCGAGTGGTTCGAGCAGTACGACCTGTTGCTCTGCCCCGTGATCGCGACGCCGCCGTTCCCGCACGTGCGGGAGGGGAAGATCATGGACCGCACGATCACCGTCGGTGGCGAGACCCGCAGCCTCGTGAGCGCAGTGTCGTGGCCGGGCCTCATCGGGGTGCTGGGGCTGCCGTCGGCGGCCGTCCCGATCGGCCGGACCGCCGCCGGCCTCCCCGTCGGCATGCAGATCGTGGCGCCGTTCCTGCACGACCGTCGTGCCGTCCGTGCCGCGCAGCTCTCCACGCCCGTCGTCGGCGGCTACACCACGCCGCCGGGCTTCTAGTCTGGAGTCATTGATCGCGGCTCCCGGGGAGAAGTGCGCCATGGGTGCGGACACGTTGCAGGCCGACGACCGTTACGTCGTCATCTCGGCCGACTGCCACGGCGGTGGCGAGATCCACGAGTACCGCGACTTCCTGGCGTCGCAGTACCACGACGAGTTCGACGCGTGGGTCGACGGCTACGAGATCCCCTTCGCCGACCTGCTCGGCGATCTCGGCAAACGCAACTGGGACTCCGACCGGCGCATGCGCGACCTCGAAGCCGACGGGATCGCGGCGGAGGTCATCTTCCCCAACACCGTCCCGCCGTTCTTCCCGGGCGGCGCGCTCGTCACCCAGATCCCGCCCGCCGACGCGCACGACCTCGAGCTGCGCTGGGCTGGCCTGCAGGCGCACAACCGGTGGCTGGCCGACTTCTGCGCGCGCACGCCCGGACGTCGCGCCGGCGTCGCGCAGATCCTGTTGCACGACGTCGACAAGACCGTCGACGAGATCCGCTGGGCGCACGCCAACGGCCTCACCGGTGGTGTCCTGCTGCAGGGCGCGCCTCCCGGCGTCGGTCTGCTCCCGCTGCACCACCGGCACTACGACCCCATCTGGTCGGTGTGCGAGGAGCTCGGCATGCCGGTCAACCACCACGGGGGGAGCGCGGGCCCGCCGCGCGGTCCCGAGCAGGAGGACATCGTGATGTTCCTGCTCGAGGTCACGTGGTGGTCGCACAACGTGCTCACCAACCTGATCGTCGGCGGCGCGCTCGAACGCCATCCGAACCTGCAGTTCGTCTTCACCGAGCAAGGCACCGCGTGGGTGCCCGACTTCCTCGGCCAGCTCGACTACTTCTTCGACCGCATGCGCACCGCGGTCGGGTCGCAGGAGCGGGAGTGGGGCCTGCCCGTCGTCGAGAAGATGTCGCTGAAGCCGAGCGAGTACTGGGCCCGGCAGTGCCACATCGGCGCCAGCTTCATGCGACCGTCCGAGGTCCCGCTGCGCGACCGCGTCGGCACCGACCGCATCATGTGGGGGAGCGACTACCCGCACAAGGAGTCGAGCCATCCTTTCTCCAAGGACGCGATCCGGCTGAGCTTCGCCGAGGTGGATCCGGTCGAGGTGCAGATGATGCTGGGCGGCAATGCGGCGGAGCTCTACGGCTTCGACCTC
>DASUAS010000089.1:0-3062 GCA_035763625.1 Acidimicrobiia bacterium | reverse complement strand
GCTTCTCGATCGATCCCGCCGATCCCGCGTCGGTGGCGCAGCTCGCCGACGACCTCGCTGTCGACCTCGTGGTCGTCGGACCCGAGGTGCCGCTCGTCACCGGCGTGGCCGACGCGGTGCGCGCCCGGGATCGCCACTGCTTCGGGCCGGGTGCCGCCGGCGCCCGCCTCGAGGGCTCCAAGGCGTGGATGAAGCAGGTCCTGGCCGAGGCCGGTGTCCCCACCGCCCGTCACCGCAGCTTCGGCGCCGACGACGAGGCCGCCGCCCTGGCGTTCCTCGAGGCGTCGGGCGCGCCCTACGTCGTCAAGACCGACGGGCTCGCGGCGGGCAAGGGCGTCGTGGTGACGGAGTCGCTCGCCGACGCGCGTGACGCGGTGCGCGCCTACCTCTCGGGGGACGCGTTCGGTGACGCCGGCCGCACGCTGGTGGTGGAGGAGGGGCTCACCGGGCCCGAGCTGTCGCTGCTCGTCGTCTGCAACGGCGATCCCGACGCCGCGCTGCCGCTCGCGCCGGCGCAGGACTTCAAACGATCCCACGACGGCGACACCGGCCCCAACACCGGCGGCATGGGTGCGTACTCGCCGGTGCCGATCGTCACCGACGCCGTCGTCGACGACGTCATGGACCGCGCCGTGCGACCCACCCTGCACTGGCTCGCCGACCACGGCGCCGACTACCGCGGCGTCCTGTACGCCGGGATGATGCTCACCGACGACGGTCCGAAGGTCATCGAGTACAACGTGCGCTTCGGTGACCCCGAGTGCCAGGTGGTGCTCCCGCGGATCGCCTCCGACGTCGCCGAGCTGCTGCACTCGGCTGCCACCGGCACCGACCTCGACGCGAAGTTCAGCGCCGACGCGTGCGTCACCGTCGTGCTCGCGGCCGACGGCTACCCCGCCTCCCCGCGCACCGGCGACCCCATCACCGGTCTCGACGTCGCCGCCGCCGTCAACGCCGTCACCGTGTTCCACGCCGGCACGACCCGCGACGAACACGGCATCCTGCGCACCGCCGGCGGCCGCGTCCTCGACGTCACCGCCACCGGCCCCGACCTCGAAGTCGCCCGCACCCGCGCCTACGAAGCCAGCACCATCGTCCACTTCGAGGGCATGCGCTACCGCAAGGACATCGCCTCACACGCCGCTGCCGCGCAACGACGTGGTGAGTGATCCGGCGGGTGGGGAACGGGCGGCGATGCTGGCGGAGGCCGTCGCCGAGAGGTCAGAGGTGAGTCAGCGCACCCGGCGGCGCGTCCGCACCCCGGCGATGACCAGCGAGCAGGGGATGCACCGCAGCGGCCCCCCGTCCCTGGGCGGCGGGACGAGGCACACGGCGCACCAGTGCTGCCCGCATTCGTCGCATTGCGCGACCGCGTGCTCGCTCCAGTGCTTCGTGCAGTTCACCACCCCCGCTCGACCTCCTCGCCGTGCGTCTTCTCCCCGACCGCTTCGAACGCGTCCCACCGGAACCTGTCCGCACCATTTCCTGGCTCGTAGAGTGTTCGGCAGGAGGAAGGGCCCCCTTGATAGAGCGCTACGCACTGCCTGAGATCGCCGTCCTCTTCACCGACGAGGCCCGGTTCCGGGCCTGGCTGGAGGTCGAGATCCTCGCCACCGAGGCCTGGGCCAAGCTGGGCGTGGTCCCTGCTGCCGACGCGGTCGCGGTGCGGGAGCGGGCCGACTTCAGCGTCGAGGCGATCCTCGAGCGCGAACGCACCACCGAGCACGACGTCGCCGCCTTCGTCGACGTGGTCCAGGAGCGGATCGGCCCTCCGGCCGGGTCCTGGCTGCACTACGGCCTCACGTCGAGCGACGTCGTCGACACCGCCCTGTCGGTGGTGCTGGTCCAGGCGCTCGACCTCGTGATCGACGCCGCCGCCGCCCTGCAGGACGCGATCACCCGCCAGGCCCACGCCCACCGCGGCGTCGCCATGGCCGGACGCACCCACGGCGTGCACGCCGAGCCCACCACCTTCGGCGCCAAGCTTGCGCTGTGGGCGATGCAGGTGCACCGCGACCGGGAGCGCCTGGCCCGGGCCCGGCGCGCCATCGCCGTCGGCAAGCTCTCGGGCGCGGTCGGCACCTACTCCAACATCGATCCCGCGGTCGAGGCCTACGTGTGCGAGGCGCTCGACCTCACGCCGGTGCCCGCCACCCAGGTGATCGCCCGCGACCGCCACGCCGAGCTCCTCTACGCGTGTGCGTCGGTCGGCGCCACCGTCGAGGCGTTCGCCACCGAGATCCGCCACCTCCAACGCACCGAGGTCCGCGAGGTCGAGGAGCCGTTCCGCGCCGGCGCGCAGAAGGGTTCGAGCGCGATGCCGCACAAGCGCAACCCGGTGAAGGCCGAGCAATTGAGCGGCCTGGCGCGTGTGCTGCGGGGCAACCTGCAGGCCGGCCTGGAGGACGTCGCGCTGTGGCACGAGCGCGACATCTCCCACTCGTCGGTGGAGCGCATCATCCTCCCCGACTCGTTGCAGCTCGCCTACTACGTGCTCGTGAAGTTCCGCAGCATCGTCGAGGGGATGCACGTCTACCCCGACCGCATGCGCGAGAACCTCGACGCGTCGTACGGCCTGGTGTTCAGCCAACCCGTGCTGCTCGCGCTGGTCGAGTCGGGCATGACGCGCGACGACGCGTACCGCGCGGTGCAGCGCAACGCGATGACCACGTGGGAGACGCGTCGGCCGTTCCTCGACGTGCTGCGCGACGACCCGACCGTCGTCGGCGCGCTGGGCGACGAGCGCCTGGTCGCGTGCTTCGACCTCACCGCCGCGCTCGCCAACGTCGACCGCACCTTCGCCGCCCTCGACGCGCTCCCTCCGGTCGCTCGGGTCGCAGAGGCGTGAGCAAGCTGTCGCTGCCGCACCACTACAGCGGCAAGGTCCGCGAGCTCTACGAGGTCGACCACGACCGCATGCTCGTCGTCGCGTCCGACCGCATCTCGGTGTTCGACGTCGTCCTCCCCGACCTGATCCCCGACAAGGGTCGGGTGCTCACCGCGCTGTCGACGTTCTGGTTCGAGCAGACCGCGCACCTCGCACCCAACCACCTCGTGTCGTC
>DASUAS010000088.1:0-3904 GCA_035763625.1 Acidimicrobiia bacterium | reverse complement strand
GCCGCTCGCGCCGATCTGAGCTCGCACCTCCTCGACGGTCGGATCGGGGATCAGCTCGGGCCACTGCGGTGCCCAGTCGGGGTGGGGGAACGTGTCGTGGTAGCGGAACACGTTGCTCTGCAGGTACGACAGCCGGCCGTTGGCCATCGACTGGACCGCCTGCTCGCGGTCCTCGGCCACGAACGCGGCCGCGGTGACCATGACGTTGTCGTTCACGAAGGCACCGATCGGCTCCGCGTTGACCACCTCTCGCTTGTACGCATCGAGGACCGGCTTGAGCTCTTCGATGCTGCCGACGGAGAAGCCGAGCACGCCGAGGCCGTAGCGCGCCGCCATCTCGTAGCTGCTCGTGTTGCCGGCCGCGTACCACATCGGGGGGTGCGGCTTGACGTAGGGCTTCGGGAGGATCTTCCGGGGCGGAAGCGACCAGTACTTGCCCTGGTAGCCCTGGTACTCCTCCTGCATCCACATCTTCGGGAACTCGCGGATCACGTCTTCCCAGATGTCGCGCGTGCTGCTGAGGTCCTTGATGTCGGGCAGGAACCCGAGGATCTCGTGGCTGCCGGCGCCGCGGCCGCTGCCGAACTCGACCCGGCCGCCGGAGAGGTGGTCGAGCATCGCCACCTTCTCCGCCACCTTCGCCGGGTGGTTGACCTGGGGGAGCGGGTTGAAGATGCCCGAGCCGAGGTGGATGCGCTCGGTGCTGTGCGCGAGGTAGCCGAGGAAGACCTCGTTGGCCGAGAGGTGCGAGTACTCGTCGAGGAAGTGGTGCTCGGTCACCCACACGTACTTGAAGCCGGCCGTGTCGGCGGCCTTCACGAGCTCGAGCTCGTTCATGAGCGCGTGGTGCTCGGCTTCGGGGTCCTTGTCGCGACGGAACTGCGGCGTGTACCCCTGGACGAAGATCCCGAACTCCATCACGTCCCCCCGGGAGATGGCGGCTGTTTCTGACACACTGTCAGATCCGCGGTCGCGGTGCGAATTGCCGGGGTACCTCTACCATTCGGCGGTGCCCCGCGATGCGTCGACGACCCGCGACCAGCTCCTCGACGCGGCCGCCCACGAGTTCGCCGAGCACGGCGTGTGGAACGCGTCGCTGATCGAGGTCACCCGTCGGGCGGGGCAGCGCAACCGGGCCGCGCTGCGCTACCACTTCGGCTCGCGTGAGGCGGTGCTGTGCGCGGTGCTCGAGCGCCACGTCGAGTTCCTGGCCCAGCGGGAGGGTGAGCTGCTGGCCAAGGCGCTGCGCACGCCCGACGACGACGTCGGTGCGGTGGTGGAAGCCATCGTGCGACCGGCGGCCGAGCTCGCCGCCAGCGGCTGGCGGGGCCGCGCCTGCCTGCTGATCGTCGCCGAGCTGGCGGGGGAGGACCCGGCCCGGTTCAGCCCCGAGCTGGAGTCGGTGCTCGCCCGCACCGGTGGCAACGAGGTCT
This sequence comes from Acidimicrobiia bacterium, assembly GCA_035763625.1. Taxonomy (GTDB): domain Bacteria; phylum Actinomycetota; class Acidimicrobiia; order IMCC26256; family DASPTH01; genus DASUAS01. Next base: position 2,471 of record DASUAS010000088.1, on the reverse strand, counting down.
ACGCGGTCCTGGCGGCGCGGATGCCGACGGTGCCGCAAGAGATCCTCGACGAGCGCTGCAGCCTCATCACGTCGTTCATCCTGCGGGCGGTGGCCGACCGCGAACGGGCGAAGGCGCGGACGACCCGCCCGTCACGCCACGTGCTCGACGACGAGAGGTTCGTCGAGAACCTGGTGGCGATGGTGTCGGCGGCGGTCTCCGCCGGCTGGCCCGTCTGATCGGAGGTGGCTCCCCGCCCTCCGGGGGGATTCATTGCGGAGCTGACTACCGCAGAGGTGTTGAAACCCACGATGAATCGCGGCACCGGCGCGGAAGGGCCTTGACGTAAGCAGGGGTGGTTAATACCCTCGGCTCACTTCCGTCTCGGAGCCAGGGGGAACCGTGCCCAAGATCCGTCGTACTGCGTTGGCGCTCGTGGCCGGGGTGGCGCTGGTCGCCGCGATCGTGATGCCGGCTGGAGCCGGGGTGCCCACGGCTGCCAACGACGCCGGCGAGATCGGCGTCACCGCCAAGACCGTCGACGTCGCGGTCATCGCCGACGTCGACAACTCGCTCGCGCCGAACGCGTTCAAGCCCATCGTCGACGGCGCGCGAGCGGGCGTGAAGTTCGTGAACGCCAACGGCGGGGTCGCCGGGCGCACGTTGAAGATGGACTTCATCGACTCGCACCTCAACCCGAACGACACCCGCAACGCGATCATCGCCGCGTGCGGACAGGACCTGGCGATGGTGGGCACCGCGACGGCGCTGTTCACCGGGCTCGACGATCTCACCGGATGCAAGGACCAGGCCGGCGCCGCGACCGGGATGCCCGACATCGGGTCCGTGGTGCTCGGCACGTCCCAGGCGTGCGCGCCGACATCGTTCCCCGTGATCCCGTCGATGATCGACTGCTCGACCGTCGGGAAGAACCCGCAGACGTACCGGACCAACGAGGGCGTCTTCAGGTACCTGTCGAAGCGGCACCAGGGCGACCTGCACGGCCCGTTCATCAAGAGCAGCGACTCGCCCGACGCAGCTCGCTCGACCGACTCGCTCGCCGACGCGGCCAAGCACGCCGGCATCGACGTGGGCAGCATGCCGTCCTTGTCGAACTCCTCGCCGCAGAGCGCGTTCACGCCGGTCGTGACCCAGATGAAGCAGGACGGCGCCAACTGGTCCGACAACGGGCTGACCACGCCCGGCGCGGTGCTGCTCCGCCAGGAGGCCGCGCTCCAGGGCGTCGACTCGAGCAAGGTCGTCTGGCAGTGCACCAGCGCCTGCTACGACGAGAAGGCGATCTCCGCCGCCGGCGACGCGATGGACGGCGAATACGTCGACCTCGGCTTCCTGCCGTTCGCCGAGGCGAAGTCGAACAAGACGCTCGCCGGGTACCTGAAGTACATCGGCAAGGACAACGCCAGCGCCTTCGGCGTCTACGGCTTCGAGGCGGTGCTCGCGTTCCAGCAGGCCGCGAACGCGGCCGCGAAGACGTCGACCGGCCTCACCCGCGCGTCGCTGCTCACCGCGCTGAAGAACACCACCAGCTTCGACGCCGGTGGGATGACCGGCACCGTCGACATCGGCGGCAAGGTGCCGTCGAGCTGCTTCATGGTCGTGCAGTGGAAGGGCGGCACGTTCAACCGGGTGTACCCGAAGAAGGCGGGCACCTTCGACTGCACGACGTCGAACCGCTACACCTACCAGGCCGACCTCACCACACCGTAGCCACCCTCGCTCGCCTCCGCTCGCTCCGTACCAGCCGGCGAGACGGGCGGAGCCCGCTCCCGCCGGGGCGTGGGAACCGGCGCCTCTCACGCATGGGCACCGCCGTCGATGCGGAGCGCGGTGCCGGTGACGAAGGCGCCGTCGTCGGACGCGAGCATGGCGATCACCGACGCCACCACGTCGGGCGGCGCGAAGCCGTCGGCGAGCATGGGTGACATCTTGGCGAAGAGGTTCCAGTCGGTGTCGGCGGGCAGCATCCCGCCCGTGGTCGCGGTGATGCCGCTCTGGATGCTGCCGGGGGCGACGGCGGTGACGCGGATGCCACGCTTGCCGTACTCGACCGCGAGCGTGTGCGTCATCGCGTCGATCCCGCCCTTGCTCGCCGCGTACGCCGCCATGTAGGGGTGGCCGAACGCCGCCGACGTGGAGCTGAAGTTCACGATCGCGGCGTGCTGCGACTCGAGCAGCGCGGGGATGGCGGCGCGGCACATGAGGAACGTGCCGGTGAGGTTGATCGAGATCACCTGGTTCCACATGTCGAGCGAGCACTCGTGCGTGTGCGACGCGCGCAGGATGCCGGCCGCGTTCACGAGCACGTCGAGGCCGTGGAAGCGATCGACGGTGGCGCGCACGCCCGCGTCGACCGCCTGCTCGTCGGAGATGTCCAGCACCGCGGTCGTGAGGTGTTCACCGATCCCCTCCGCGTCGGCGAGCTCGGCGGTGCCGACGAGGCCGGGTTCGTCGACGTCGACGGTGTGGACGGT
>DASUAS010000087.1:0-8890 GCA_035763625.1 Acidimicrobiia bacterium | reverse complement strand
TATCCTCCGCGAGGTGATCGCCTCACCGCCGCGATTCCTGCGACTGGCGGGCCACCCATTGCGCTGGCGGCTGTTGAGCGAGCTGGCGCACAGCGATCGGCGCGTCGGCGAGCTGTGCCTACTGGCCGGCCGGCGACAGAGCCTGGTCTCGTATCACCTGCGCCAGCTCCACGACGGACACCTCGTCGTCAAGCGTCGGAGCACCGCCGACGGGAGGGACGCGTACTACGCAGTCGATCTGCGACGCTGCCGCTCGGACCTCCACACCTCGGTGGCGGCGCTGCACCCGGGCCTGTGGTCCCCATCCTCCCCGCTGTCCCCGCCGCCGCCACCGACGACGTCGCGGCGCCGTCCACGCGCCCTGTTCCTCTGCACCGGGAACAGCGCGCGGTCTCCGATGGCGGAGGCGCTGGCGCAGCACCTGTCGGCAGGATCGATCTCCGCGGCGAGCGCGGGCAGCGACCCGAAGCCGCTGCACCCGAACGCGGTGAAGGTGATGCAGCGGCGCGGCATCGACATCAGCACGCATCGCGCCCGGCAGCTCGACGAGCTCGCGTCGCAGCGCTTCGACGTCGTCGTCACGTTGTGCGACCGGGTCCGAGAGGTGTGTCCCGAGTTCCCGTCAGGTCCGGAGCTGGTGCACTGGAGCATCCCGGATCCCAGCCTCGAGGGCTCGACCCTCCGCGCCTCGTACCCGGCGTTCGAGCGGACCGCCTCGGAGATCCAGACCCGCGTCGGGTTCCTGCTCGACGCGTTGACCCATGCGTCCTCGCAAAGGAGCTCAGACCATGAATGACGACACGACGGTCAACGTTCGATACCTGGTGGACGACGTCGAGGCCGCGCTCGGCTTCTACACCGACACACTCGGCTTCGCGGTGCTCAGCGATGCGTCTCCCGCGTTCGCGGACGTGCAACGGGGGAACCTCAGGCTGCTCCTCTCGGGGCCGAAGAGCTCGGCGGGGCGACCGATGGCCGACGGCGAGCAACCGGCGCCGGGCGGCTGGAACCGAATCCACTTCATCGTCGACGACCTCGAAGGTGAGGTGGCACGCCTCGAGGCTGCGGGCGCGTCGTTTCGCAATCCGATCGTCGAGGGGCCGGGCGGCAAGCAGATCCTCCTGATCGACCCCTCGGGGAACTTCGTCGAGCTGTTCCAGCCGTTCGCCCGCTAGCGACGTCGGCCATCGGCCGACCGCGTCCATGCGCGGTGCTCCACAACTCCGACCTCAGAGCGAGGCGGAGGCTCTCGACGTCTGATGGCGACCCCGCTGATCCAGACCAAGGTCCACATCCCCGTGCCGCACCCCGATGGCCTCCTCGCGGGCCTGGGCGTCGAGGCGTCGGCCGCCCCTCATGTTCCGACGTCGAATTTCCGCGACCCGGCGCGGGAATTCGACGTCAGGACGCTGACAGGTCGCGGATGATGCTCGTCGACGCCGCCAACGTGATCGGATCCCGGCCGACCGGCTGGTGGCGCGACCGGGCGGGTGCGGCCCGACGCTTCGCGGATGCGGTTCGGGAGTGCGTGCGCGACGGGCGGATCGAGTCGCCCGTCGTCGGATCGCCGTCGCGGCGGGTGAACTCAGAGAACAGAGAGGCGGCAGCCGGTGGGCCGAGCCTCGCGTTATGACGCCTGGATCTTGATCTCGATGTCGACGCCCGCGGGGAGGTCGAGGCGCTGGAGCGACTCGACCGTCTTGCTGGTGGGCTCGACGATGTCGAGGAGGCGCTTGTGGATGCGCATCTCGAAGTGCTCGCGGGAGTCCTTGTCGACGTGGGGCGAGCGCACCACGCAGAAGCGGCGGATCTCGGTCGGCAGCGGCACCGGTCCGCGCACCTTGGCCTGCGTGCGCACGACCGTCTCGACGATCTTCTTCGTCGACTGGTCGATGATCTCGTGGTCGTAGGCCTTGAGCCGGATCCGGATCTTCTGACCCTGTGAAGCTGCCATCTGCGTCGTGTCTCCGGATCCCGCTCGGCCTACGTCTGGTGTCTTACTTGGTGATCTTGGTGACGACGCCGGAACCGACGGTGCGTCCACCCTCACGGATGGCGAACCGCAGGCCCTCGTCCATGGCGATCGCCTTCTGGAGCTCGACCGTCATGACCGTGTTGTCGCCGGGCATCACCATCTCGACGCCCTCTTCCAGCTCGATCGAGCCGGTGACGTCGGTGGTGCGGAAGTAGAACTGCGGGTGGTAGTTGGCGAAGAACGGCGTGTGACGGCCGCCCTCCTCCTTCTTCAGCACGTACACCTGGGCAGTGAAGCCGGTGTGCGGCGTGATCGAACCGGGCTTCGAGAGCACCTGGCCGCGCTCGACCTCTTCCTTCTTGGTGCCGCGCAGCAGGGCGCCGATGTTGTCGCCCGCACGACCCTCGTCGAGGAGCTTGCGGAACATCTCGACGCCGGTGCAGGTGGTCTTGGTGGTGGGGCGCAGACCGACGATCTCGATCTCCTCGCCCACCTTGACCATCCCGCGCTCCACGCGCCCGGTCACCACCGTGCCGCGACCGGTGATCGAGAACACGTCCTCGATCGGCATCAGGAACGGCTGGTCGATGGCGCGCTCGGGCTCGGGGATGAAGGTGTCGACCGCCTCCATGAGCTCGGTGATCTTCGGCGTCCACTCGGCGTCGCCCTCGAGCGCCTTGAGCGCGGACACGCGCACGATCGGGGTGTCGTCGCCGGGGAAGTCGTACTCGTTGAGGAGCTCACGCACCTCGAGCTCGACGAGCTCGAGGATCTCCTCGTCGTCGACCATGTCGGCCTTGTTGAGCGCGACCACGATCGACGGCACGCCCACCTGACGGGCGAGCAGCACGTGCTCGCGCGTCTGGGGCATCGGGCCGTCGGTGGCGGCGACCACGAGGATCGCACCGTCCATCTGCGCGGCGCCGGTGATCATGTTCTTGATGTAGTCGGCGTGGCCGGGGCAGTCGACGTGCGCGTAGTGACGGTTCGGCGTCTCGTACTCCACGTGCGAGATCGAGATGGTGATGCCGCGGGCCTTCTCCTCCGGCGCCTTGTCGATCTGGTCGAAGGCGAAGAACGAGTTGTTGGTGGGGTCGTTGTCGGCCATCACCTTCGTGATCGCAGCCGTCAACGTCGTCTTGCCGTGGTCGATGTGACCGATGGTGCCGATGTTGAGGTGCGGCTTGGTCCGCTCGAACTTGGCCTTGGCCATGGCTGTTCCCTTGCTCCCTTGCTGTCCGTGAGCTATTCGCCGCGAACGCGCTTGACGATTTCTTCAGCGATCGACTCAGGCACCTGCTGGTACGAGTCGAACTGCATGGTGTATGTCGCGCGACCCTGGGTGCGCGAACGGAGGTCAGTAGCGTAGCCGAACATCTCTCCGAGCGGCACCTGAGCCCGTATCACGTGAGAGGTCCCACGCTGCTCCATCCCCTCGACCCGGCCCCGCCGCGACGAGAGGTCACCGATGACGTCACCCATGTAGTCCTCGGGGGTGACGACCTCGACGTTCTCGATCGGTTCGAGCAGGACCGGCTTGGCCGCGCGGGCCGCCTTCTTGAACGCCATCGAGCCTGCGATCTTGAACGCCATCTCGCTCGAGTCGACGTCGTGGTACGACCCGAAGGTGAGGACGACCCGCACGTCGACCATGGGGTAGCCGGCGATGACGCCGCCCTCCATGGCCTGCTGGATGCCGGCGTCGACCGCGGGGATGTACTCCCGCGGGACCACGCCGCCGGTGATCTTGTCGACGAACTCGTAGCCGCCGCCGGGGCCGGTCGGCTCCAGCGAGATCACCACGTGGCCGTACTGGCCCTTGCCGCCGGTCTGGCGGACGTAGCGCTCCTCGATCTTCTCGACCGGCACCGTGATCGTCTCGCGATAGGCGACCTGCGGCTTGCCCACGTTGGCCGCCACGGAGAACTCGCGCACCATGCGATCGACGAGCACGTCGAGGTGCAGCTCGCCCATGCCGGAGATGATCGTCTGGCCGGTGTCCTCGTCGGTGCGCACCTGGAAGGTGGGGTCCTCCTCGGAGAGCGCGCCGAGGGCCTTGCCCAGCTTGTCCTGGTCGACCTTCGTCTTCGGCTCGATGGCGACGGAGATCACCGGCTCGGGGAACTCCATCTTCTCGAGCACGATCGGCGAGCCCGGATCGCACAGCGTGTCACCGGTCGTCGTGTTCTTGAGGCCGACGGCGGCGACGATGTCACCGGCGAAGACGGCTTCCTTGTCCTCGCGGTGGTTGGCGTGCATCTGCAGGAGACGGCCGATGCGCTCCTTCTTGTCCTTGGTCGCGTTGAGCACCGGGCTGCCGGCGGCGAGCTTGCCCGAGTAGACGCGGAAGTAGGTGAGCTTGCCCACGTAGGGGTCGCTCATGATCTTGAACGCGAGCGCGGCGAACGGCTCGGCGTCGTCGGGCTTGCGGACGAGCTCCTCGGTCTCCTTGGCGTTGGTGCCCTCGATGGCAGGGATGTCGAGCGGGCTCGGGAGGTAGTCGACGACCGCGTCGAGCAGGGGCTGCACGCCCTTGTTCTTGAACGCGGTGCCGCAGAGCACCGGCACGACCTCACCCGACACCGTCGCGTTGCGGATCGCGCTGCGGAGGTCGGCGGCGGTGATCTCCTCCTCCGACACGTACTTCTCGAGCACGTTCTCGTCGTACTGGCTCACGACGTCGATGAGCTGGTGACGCCAGGTCTCGGCGTCGTCGGCGAGCTCGGCCGGGATGTCGACGGTCTCGAAGCTCTCGCCCATGCCGTCGTCCCACACCAGCGCCTTCATCGACAGGAGGTCGACGACGCCCTGGAAGTCGCTCTCCGAACCGATCGGGAGCTGCACGACCGCGGGGTTGGCGTCGAGGCGGTCTTTGATCATGTCGAGGCAGCGGAAGAAGTCGGCGCCGACGCGGTCCATCTTGTTGACGAAGCACATCCGCGGCACGTTGTACTTGTTGGCCTGGCGCCACACCGTCTCGGTCTGGGGCTCGACGCCCGCGACCGCGTCGAACACCGCCACCGCGCCGTCGAGGACGCGCAGCGACCGCTCCACCTCGACGGTGAAGTCGACGTGGCCGGGCGTGTCGATGATGTTGATCCACGTGTCCCGCCACTTGCAGGTGGTCGCGGCCGACGTGATGGTGATGCCGCGCTCCTGCTCCTGGACCATCCAGTCCATGACCGCGGCGCCCTCGTGGACCTCACCGATCTTGTAGGTGCGGCCGGTGTAGTAGAGGATGCGCTCGGTCGTGGTGGTCTTGCCCGCGTCGATGTGGGCCATGATCCCGATGTTCCGCACGCGCGCGAGCGGCACCTCCCGGATCACCGGACCACCCTTGCTCTTGACCTGGGTCTCTTCAGCAGCCATCTCTCGGATTCTCTTCTTCTCTTCTCCCCCGGGGGGACGAGGGAGACCGAACTGTCGGTCAACGTTGCCGGTCTTTTGGATGTTCCGTCCCATGAGGACGTCGGGGACGGGCGGTGACGGATCGGGGGTAGGCCCGCCGGACGAGACCCGGCTCGGAGAGCCCGATGTCGACGAAGGAGACATCGGCAGGGGCTCGGCCGGATGTAGGGGCCGTTCCGAGCGGGCGCCGGCCGTCACCGGCGGCCGTTCCGAGCGGACCACCGGTCGTCGCCGGCGGCCGGGTCGTGCGACGAAGCCCGGCGCGTCAGGCGCTTAAGTACGTGAGCACGTCCGGGGTCAAACGCATCACCACCGGTAGTGCGCGAACGCCTTGTTCGACTCGGCCATCTTCTGCAAGTCGTCCTTGCGCTTGATCGACGCGCCGATCCCGTTGCTGGCGTCCATGAGCTCGTTGGCGAGGCGCTCGGCCATCGTCTTCTCGCGGCGCTGGCGGGCGTAGCCGACGACCCAGCGAATCGCGAGGGTGGTGGCGCGACGCGGCCGCACCTCGACCGGCACCTGGTAGGTGGCCCCACCGACGCGGCGGCTGCGCACCTCGAGCGCGGGACGCACGTTCTCGACCGCGCGCTTCAGCACCGCGACCGGGTCGCCGCCGGCGCGCTTCTCGATGTCGGCCAAGGCGTCGTAGACGATCTTCTCGGCGATCGAGCGCTTGCCGCGCTGGAGGATCTTGTTGACGACCTGCGTGACCACGACCGACCGGTAGACCGGGTCGGGCATGAGGTCTCGCCGCGGGGCGGGTCCCTTGCGAGGCATCAGGCGTCCTTCTTCGCGCCGTAACGGCTGCGGGCCTGCTTGCGGTTGGCGACGCCGCTGGCGTCGAGCGCACCGCGCACGATCTTGTAGCGGACGCCCGGAAGGTCCTTCACCCGACCGCCGCGCACGAGCACGATCGAGTGCTCCTGCAGGTTGTGCCCGATGCCGGGGATGTAGGCGGTCACCTCGATGCCCGAGGTGAGGCGCACGCGGGCGACCTTGCGCAGCGCGGAGTTGGGCTTCTTGGGCGTGTGGGTGAACACGCGCGTGCAGACGCCGCGACGCTGGGGCGAACCCTTCAGGGCGGGCGTCTTCGACTTCTCGGGCTTGGTCTCCCGCCCCTTGCGGACGAGCTGCTGGATCGTGGGCACGGAACTCCTACGCGCGTCGAACAGACTTCGAGATCTCGGTGTGGCGGACGTCGGGCCTGGTCAGAGCCGGGTCAGTGGAGGACCCACTCCGGGCCGACCCGCCATGCTAGCGGAATCCCGGGACCTGACGCCAGGCGGGTCGTGGGTCGGTTTGAATCTCAGCGGCGGCGTCGGCGGCCGGCCTCGGGCGGACGAGTCCCGTCGAACCGTCCGGGATCGGCCGATAAGTGTCACACCCTCGTGTTTTGATCGGTGCATGTTCGACGCGTTGGTCGACGAGTTCCGCACCCACTCGACCGAGTGGTTGGAGTCGCGTCGCGGTGAGGTGATCGACGCGCAGCGCCGCCTCCACACCGAGGAGCTCGCACTGGTGCGGGTGCTCGACGAGCGGGGCCGGATCGATCCGTCGATCGGTTCGGCGGGCGAGTCGGCGCGGGTGGTCCGCGACAAGGTGGAGACGGCGCGGGCACTCGAGGCGTTGCCGGCGATCGGTGCGGTGGCGTTGGAGGGCGGGTTCTCCGACGAGCAGTTGTCGTCGGTGGTCCGACTCGCCGACGAGGCGACCGATCGGGAGTGGGCCCATCGGGCGCCGAACGTCGATCCGCTCGAGTTGGCCCGTCAGGCCCGCAAGCTCACCACACCGACCGCCGAGGAGAGTCGGGCGCGGGACGCGGCCCGTGAGCTCACGATGTGGTGGAACCACGAGAAGAAGATGCTCCAGCTGCGGGGCCAGTTGCCAGATCTCATGGGCGCCACGTTCGAAGCGACCATCATCGCGGTGACCGAGCAGATGAAGCCGGCGAAGGGCCAGCCGTGGACGCCGTTCGAGCAACGAGCCGCCGACGCGCTCCTCGCCCTGTGCGACCCCGCCCGCGACGCGAGCGACGGTGATGCTCCGAGCCTGGCGCCGTTGGTAGGGGTGCAGGTCGCGGTCCCCCTGCACGGTCCGGCCGAGATCGCCGGGATCCCGATCGCCGACTGCGTGGTCGAACAACTCCGCGCCAACGCGTCGATCACGCCGGTCCTCGTCGACCACGACGACACCGTGCTGCGGATCGGGCGAGCGGCGCCGGCGATCTCGCCCAAGCTGCGACGCGCGGTCCTGTTGCGCGACACGCGCTGTCGGGTCCCCGGCTGCGGGCGTCGGCGCGGCCTGCAGGTCCACCATCTCGTGCCCCGCACCTGCGGCGGCACCGACGACATCTCCAACCTCGCCGCCGTCTGCCCTGCCCACCACCGGCTCCTCATCCCCCACGGACTCCTCGCCCTCGTCGGCAACCCCAACCTCCCCGACGGCCTCGAGCTCGTCACCGCCAGCCGCGCCCCACCCCCACCCAACCGGAGCTGACGTGATGCGAGCCGCCGCACCTGGTGGTCGTCTGCTACGGATGACGGCGTGGATCCGTCGGTGCTCGACAACGCGGTGTGGCATTCGCTCGCGCACGCGCACCACGAGCTTGCCGAGCGCGTCGGACTCGCGGCGCGCTACGACCCCGACGTGTCACTCTTCGGGGGCATCGGCGACGACACCGGCGACGACACCGGCGGCGACGCCGACGCGGCGTGGCGCGACCTGCAGGAGTTGGTCGGTCCGAGCGGCGTTGCGGTGCTGTTCCGAGCCGAGATCCCGGCGCTCCCGAAGAGGTGGATCCGCCTCGACGGCGGGCGCGGGCACCAGATGGTGCTGCGCGAGCTCGCTCCGGTCGACACCCCCGACGCCCGTGACCTCGGACCGGGAGACGTCGGCGAGATGCTCGCGCTGGTCGAGCTCACCCGACCTGGCCCGTTCGCGGTCCGCACCGTCGAGCTCGGCGGCTACGTCGGCGTGTTCGACGGCGCCCGCCTGGTCGCGATGGCCGGCCAACGCCTCGCACCGCCGGGCTTCCGGGAGATCAGCGCGGTGTGCACCCACCCCGACTTCCGCGGTCGCGGGCTCGCGGCCGGGCTCACCGCGCTCGTTGCGCAGCGCATCCTCGACCGCGGCGAACGACCGTTCCTCCACCACGCCGCCGACAACGACGCGGCCCGCCGGGTCTACGAGGCCATCGGCTTCGAGTTCCGCCGCCAGATCGTGTTCGCCGCCCTCGGGCTCAGCCCGTGAACGCCGGGATCACCACCGGCACCACGGTCGGCGCCACCGCGGGCAGGGCTGTCGAACGGCCGCGTGCGATCAGCGCCGTCGTGAGCTCCGTGAAGTCGAGCTGACCGAGACCGGTCGTGAGGCGCGCGACCGCGGCGACGGTCGAGGTCGAACACGCGACGACGAGTGCCACGACGAGAATCGCGAACCGATGCACGTCGAGCTCCCCGCTCCCGCCTGCGCGCGAACAGTAGGAGCGCGACGAAGCGGCGCCGGTGG
>DASUAS010000086.1:0-2649 GCA_035763625.1 Acidimicrobiia bacterium | reverse complement strand
CCGAGGACATCCAGCCCGTCGATCTCCACTTCCGCTGCATCGTCTGCGGCGCCGAGGTCACGATGACCGCGGCCCAGGAGGACCCGGAGCCGCCCCGGCACTGCCGGGAGGACATGGTGCTGGTCACCGGACCCGACTGATCCGCGGAGGCGTTTCCACAGGTTGTGGAGAAACCTGTGTGAAGTTACACAGCTGGGGTTCGGACATTTCCCCCGTATGTGGACGATCCTGCGGAGAACGTCAATGCAGGAATGTGGACAACACGAACCCGAGGACCAGCAGCACCAACCCGATGAGCAGGAAGTTGTTGCTCACCGCGCCCCCGGGCAGGACCTCGAGGTAGTTGCCGGCGATCACGACGATGCCGAGCGCCAGGCACGTGAACATCGTGACGGGCAGCCAGAGCTGGCTCTTCTTCACGTTCTTCGGCGCGGGCGGCGTGTAGCGCGACCCCTTGCTGGGACGTCGGGTCGGCTGCGCCGCCTTGCTGGGCTTCGCCGCCTTGTTCGGCTGCGGCGCTCTCTTCGTGCGGGCCACGGCTGGCGACCTTAGCCAATCGCACCGGCGACGCGATCCCGGCACCGGTAGCGTGCTCACGTGCGCGTGCTGGTCATCGACAACTACGACTCGTTCGTCTACAACCTCGTGCAGTACCTCGGTGAGCTCGGCGCCGACCCGCTCGTCCACCGCAACGACGCCGTCTCCCTCGACGAGCTGCGCGCACTCGAGCCCGACGCGGTGCTCGTGTCCCCCGGTCCCGGCAGTCCCGACGAGCCCGGCGACGTCGGCGTCTCCAGCGACGCGATCCGCGCCTTCGGCGAAGCGGGTGTGCCGGTGCTCGGCGTGTGCTTCGGCCACCAGTGCATCGGACAGATCTTCGGCGGCCGGATCGTCCGCGCCCCGCACGTCATGCACGGCAAGACGTCACAGATCACCCACGACGGTCGCGGCGTCTTCACCGGTCTGCCCTCGCCGTTCACCGCCACCCGGTACCACTCGTTGGTCGTCGCCCGCGAGACCGTTCCCGACGTGCTCGAGATCAGCGCCGAATCGGAAGACGGCCTCGTCATGGGCCTGCGCCACACCGAGCTGCCGATCGAAGGCGTGCAGTTCCACCCCGAATCGATCCTCACCGAAGCCGGGCATTCGTTGCTGGGCAACTTCCTGGGAGTGGTCCGCGCTTGACCCGGGGCTGACCGTGCTCCCCCCGTCGCTCGCACCTGCGTCTCCCTAGGGCAGGCGGGCTTGGCCGCGGACGACGACCGCGAGCCCGTCGTCGACCAGCGACGACAACGCCTCCCCGTCGAGCTCGGAGGCGGGAACCGCGCCCGCGCGCAACCGTGCCATCACCTCGCCGCGACGCTGCCGGAAGCTCCCGACGAACGGCGCCTGGCGGTGGCGCGTCTCGTCGTCGAGCGGCGCGCGCGTCGCGCAGCGACGACGCAGCGGGCACTCACGACACCGCGGCTGGCGCGGACGGCACACCGTCGCGCCGACGTCCATGAGCGCGAGGAGCCGCCCGCGTCCGCGCAGCGGACGGCCGATGCGCACCGACACCTCCTCCGCGGCGCGCTCCGAGAGGCGGCCGCCCGACATCCGCTCGGCCACGCGACGGACGTTCACCTCGACCGCGGGCACGTCGACGTCGTCGGCCTGGGCCAGGATCGCCGCCGCGGTGTAGCGCCCGACGCCCGGCAGCGCGGTGAGGTCGTCGGGCCAGCCGTGGTCGCGCACCATGATCGCGGCGTCGTACAGGCGGCGGGCGCGGCGCGGGTACCCCAGGCGGTCCCAGGCCTCGATCACCGCGGCCGGGCCCGCGTCGGCCATCGCCGCCGGGGTGGGGAAGCGGCCCAGGAAGTCGTCGTAGACCGCCGCCACCCGGGCCACCTGGGTCTGGTGGAGCATGACCTCGGAGACCAGGATCGCCCACCGGTCGCGGGTTCGCCGCCAGGGCAGGTCGTGGCGTCCGTGCTCCTCGTACCAGGTGACGAGGGTCAAAGACCGACCACGATGGCGACCGTCGATCCCTTCGGCGCCTGACCGCCGGCGGGGTTCTGCGCGATGACGATGCCCTTCTTGGTCGGTCCGCCGTTGGCGAAGCTCACCTGCACGCCGAATCCGAGGGTGCCGTTGAGCAGCGTCTCGGCGGTGGCGCGTGGCTGTCCGACGACGTTGGGGACGTCGACCAGGTTCGGCCCGCTCGACACCAGCAGGTTCACCGCCGAGCCCCTCGGCAACGGTGTGCCGGTGCCCGGATCGGTGCCGATGACCTTCCCGACGGGGACGGTGTCGCTCGGTGTGTTCACCGGCGTCACCTGGAACCCCGCCGCGGTGAGGGTCGCCGCGGCTGCGGCCGGGTCCTGTGCGCTCACGTCGGGCACCGGCACCGCGGGTTCGCGCGCGACGACGACGGTGACCGGCACCGGTCCGCCCTGGGGCAGCTTGTTCACCGCACCCCCGGCCGCGGGATCGGTGCGCAGCACCGTGCCCACCGGCTGGTCGCTGTCCTCGTCGACGAAGTTCCCGGTGAGGTTGCTGTTGGCGAGGGTCTGCGTCGCCTGGGCCCGGTTCTGCCCGACCACGTTCGGCATCGTGATCGTGGCCTTGCTCACCTGGAGCGTGATCGTGCCACCCTTGGGGACCTTGCGG
>DASUAS010000085.1:0-8153 GCA_035763625.1 Acidimicrobiia bacterium | reverse complement strand
CCAGGGGCGACACCGGCGGATGGTATGGCGCGAGTTCGCACGCGTGCTCGGGGAAGCGCGCGTTATCGTCGCGGTGATGCCTTCGCGCCTGCCCCTCGTCGACCCGGCCGACCCCGATCTCCCGCCCGAGGTGCGCGAGATCGTCGACCGCTACGGCGGCGCGGAGAACTTCGCCGGACTGCCGAACATCATGCGCGCGATGGCCAACCACCCCGGCGCGGCGCGGATCCTCGGCGAGGCCGGTGCCGTCCTCTACGGATCGGGGACGCTCACGCCCGCGCAGCGCGAGCTGGCGTACCTCACCGCGTCGGTCGTCAACAGCTGTCACTACTGAGTACCCACCCACGTGCTGCTCGGTCGAGCAGCGGGCATCGGCGACGAGCAGCTGGCCCACCTCGGCGACGACCCGTTGCCGCCGGGGCTCTTCGACGACGAAGCGACGGCGATCATCCGCTACTCGCAGGCCAGCACCCGCATGCTCCCCATCGACGACGACATCTACGGCGCCCTGACCGAGCACTTCGAGCAGGCGCAGATCGTGGAGCTGTGCTTCGTGGTGGGCCTGTCGAACATCGTCAACCGCTTCCACGCCACGTTCCTCACCACGGTCGACGACAGCACGGTCGCCGCGCTGGGCGAAGCCTGCCCGCTCCCGCTTCCCGCACCGGACACCCCCGGCCGCCGCTAGCCCCGCGGTCGACCGCGGCGCCCACTCAGACGAGCCCCAGTGCGAGCATCGCCCGGCCGACGCGGACGAACCCCGCGATGTTGGCACCCACGGAGTAGTTCCCCGGAGCTCCGTACTCGTCCGCGGTCGTGGCGCAGCCGTCATGGATCCCGGCCATGATCTCGGCGAGTCGTGCTTCGGTGTGCTCGAACGTCCACGAGTCCCGGCTGGCGTTCTGCTGCATCTCGAGCGCCGATGTCGCCACGCCGCCGGCGTTTGCGGCCTTGCCCGGCGCGAACGTGACGCCCGCTTCGTCGAGGACACGGACGCCGTCCGCGGTGGTCGGCACGTTCGCGCCTTCGACGACGAGCGCACAGCCGTGCTTCACGAGCGTCATGGCGTCACGACCGTTCAACTCGTTCTGCGTGGCGGAGGGAAAGGCGACATCGCACGGGACGTCCCAGATGTTGCCGCCTTCGACGTACGACGCGGTCCGACTGCGCGCCGCGTAGTCGCGCACCCGCCCTCGCTCGACGAGCTTGACCTCCTTGAGCGCGTCGGCGTCGATACCGGTCGCGTCGTGGATGAAGCCATCGGAGTCGGAACAGGCGACCACCGTGGCACCGAGCTGCTGGAGCTTCTCGATGGTGAAGATCGCCACGTTGCCGGAGCCCGACACGACGCAGGACTTGCCTTCGAGCTCATCTCGTCTCGACCGGAGCACCTCCCGAGCGAAGAACACCGTCCCGTAGCCGGTTGCCTCCGTTCGCACCTGCGCGCCACCCCACTCGATGCCCTTGCCGGTCAGGACGCCCGATTCGTAGCGGTTCGTGATGCGCTTGTACTGGCCGAAGAGGTAGCCGATCTCGCGGGCGCCGACTCCGATGTCACCGGCAGGGACGTCCGTGTACTCGCCGAGATGGCGGAACAGCTCCGTCATCAGGCTCTGGCAGAAGCGCATCACCTCCGCGTCGCTGCGCCCTTTCGGATCGAAGTCGGCGCCGCCCTTGGCTCCACCCAGCGGCATGCCCGTGAGCGCGTTCTTGAACGTCTGATCGAAGCTGAGCAGTTTGACGATCGAGAGATCGACCGACCGGTCGAACCGGAGACCGCCCTTGTAGGGACCGAGCGCCGAGTTGAACTCCACGCGGAAGCCGCGGTTGATGTGGAACTCGCCGCGGTCGTCCTGCCACGGCACGCGGAAGATGACCTGCCGCTCCGGTTCGCACAGCCGCTCGATGATCTTCTGCTCCCGCAGCTCCGGGTGCTTCGCGAGGGCGGGCCCGATCGACCCGAGCACCGTGCGGACCACTTGGTGGAACTCCTGCTCGCCCGGGTTGCGGCGAAGGACATCCGCGAACGCGCCCTCCAACTTCTCGTCGAGCACGGTCGTCAGTGGTGTTCGGCTGCGTCGGACTCGGCCTTGGTCCCGTGGACGGTGCCGTGGGGATGCTCGGGAGGTGCATAGAGCGCATAGACCTTGAGGGGCTCGTCGCCGACGTTCGTGACGTTGTGCCACGCGCCGGCCGGGACGAGGATCACCCAGTCGTCCTCGACCTGCTCGTCGAAGGGGAGATCGTCGGCCGTCGGGCCCATCTGCACCCGTCCCCGCCCTCGCTCGATCCGGAGGAACTGGTCACCGTCGGTGTGCACCTCGAGGCCGATGTCATGGCCGGGATCGATGTGCATGACGGTCATCTGGAGGTTCCGGCCGGTCCAGAGCGTGCTGCGGTAGTTCTCGTTGTCGAGGGTGGCTCGCTCGATGTCGATGACGAAGGGCTCCGGGCCCTGATCGGTGGTCGTCGGGGTGGACATGTCGGTACCTCCTTCCGCGCGCGCCCGTTTCCCGGCGCGGTCTGACGAATCGACCATGAGTACCCACCGGGAGCTCTCGCGATGCGCGCACCGGAGGTTCGCGCCTGCCGCCTCACCGCAAGAGAAGGCCGACCCGGCCAAGGTCGCTCATGTCATCGGGACCCACGAACTCTGCCTCTCCGCCGGTCGTGACGACGAGCTCGACGAGCTCGTCGACCGGATCGCTCATCACGCCGTCGGTGTCGTCGGGTCGCGCGGGTACCAGGCGCCCATCGACCTCCACCGACGGTTCCGCGCGATAGTCCTCCTCGACGACGAGCAGACGGCCGCGGCCCTCTCTCGCGAGCTGCCAGACCTCGTCGATGCCGGTGACCGCCCCGCCCACATGAAGGGCGTTCTGCAGCTGCTCGACCACCTCGCGACGACGGGCTCGCAGGCGCTCCTGCATGATCGGCCACGTGGCCGCGCCGAGATCGCGCGCGCTCGTCGAGTCGTGTGCGCCATCGAGCGTCCCGATGACGAACGTGGTGTTGGCACTCACCTCCTCGAACATCGTCGTCGACGACCTCACCCCGGCGAGGACGAGCGCGAGAGGGTCGTCGCGCGACGCCTCGGTGAGCCCCTGGTCGACCTGGCGATAGAACGTGAGCCACTGCTCCCGATCGTCGCGTCCCGGAGCAAGCGCGAAGCGACCCGCGACCGCACGCCGATCGCGGGGCACGACATCGGCCCGGAACGGGAAGCCATGTCCGAGCACTTCGTCGAGAGCGTCGCGGACACCCTCGTACAGCCGCGTGGCCCGATCCGACACGACGAGCACGCGGTACCGGGGCACCCGGCGAAGACCCTGGACCAGGTACCGCGTGGCCACCGTGGTGCCGAGGGACACGCCTTCCGCAACCGGGAAGGGCAGCAGGTGCGTGTCGGCCGACGTCGCGGTCACCACCACGACGACACCGTGCGCGCTCGACGCGAGGTCGATGGCCGCGATCGCGCGGTCGAGCCCGTCGAGAAGTGGCTGGGCCTCGCGCGACGTCCGTACCTCGAGCACCTCCTGTCGCGCGCGGGCGTGCAGGTTGCGGATGCGGATCCGGTCCTCGTCGTTGCCGGGACGCTGACGGTCGAGCGGCGCCGTGATCGTGACGACGAGGTCAGCCTCGACCCGAACGAGCCCGTTCACAAGGTCATGCACCGACATGTCTCGACCTCCTCGGTCCAGCTGTGCCGGGGGCCGTCCCCGGATCATGCCAACTGCTCCCGCGTCCTGGGGACGACCTCGGTCGCGAACCGTTCGAGTTGGCCGTCGGCTTCGCCCCAGAAGAGGAACGTGTCGAATCCGTACGCGACGACGAGCTCGCTCAACCCGGCGACCCACTGATCGACGGGACCGTCGAACGCGCCCTCCGAGCGTCCGTCGGTGATCCGGCCGCTGATGTTGAGGATGCGCCGGAGATCCGGGGGGCGCCGACTGGCCGCGCTCGTGGCGTCGTCGAGGCGTTGCACCATGGGACCGAGGTCGAGGATCCCTCCGCGCAACGACGGGACCCATCCGTCGGCGACGCGTCCGGTCAACGCCAGCGCGCGCGGACCATACGCGCCGAGCCAGATGCCGATCGGATGCGCCGGGACGGGACCGCCGCGCGCGCCCGCCAGCCGGTAGTGGACCCCGTCGAGGCGCAGGTTGCGCTCACCACTCCAGACCTTGCGGATCACGGTGATCGCCTCTTCGAGCGCGTCGAGCGACTCGCCGGGCCCGCGTCGCGAGCCGCCGTACGCCTCGATCGCCTCCCAGAACGCGCCAGCTCCGAGCCCCAGGTCGAAACGGCCGCCGCTGAGCAGGTCGATCGTCGCCGCCGCCTTGGCGATCAGCGCAGGTCGCCGCAGCGGCAGGTTCGCGACGTCAGGGAAGACCCGCAGCGTGGTCGTGGTCGCGGCGATCATGGCCATGAGCGTCCAGGTCTCGACGTACCTTCCCTGGTACGGGTGGTCCTGGATCCCCACGTAGTCCAAGCTGAGGCTCTCGACCCGGTGCGCGGTCTCGAGGAGCGGATCGACGGCGTTGGGGACGAGGAAGTACCCGAAGCGGACCTCCCTCGGGGAAGCTGCACTGGTGTCGGTCACGGTGCATTCCTTCCCGGAGCCGACGGGAGACGAACGCCGCTCCGGTTGCGCGTCCACGGACGGCGCGGAAGACGACGTGGTCAGCGGCGCGATACGCGCCGCGAAAAGCCGGTCAGGTCAAGGGTTGCTTCCCACGGTCACAGGTACGCGCGAGCGTGGAAGACCCACTCCACTTCGCTCGGGTGCAGCCGGCGGCCGGTGATCGCGTACGGCTCGATGACGAGCCAGGCGTCGCGCCGGTCGTCCAACCACGGTTCGGGATCGAAGCGCGCGCGGAAGTCGGCGGCGTCCGGGTCGACGTGGTGCTGCATGCCGCGCACCAGCACCGACCATCCGCCGTGGTGGACCTGATCGACGCCGTCGATCTCGAACGCCACCTGCATCGACGCCTGATCGATGACGTTTCCGGTCCTCGTCCGCAGTGCGACCCAGGTCCGGCCGTCGGTCTCGACGAGCCGGTAGTTCACCGGCAACACGATCGGAAAGCCGTCGATGACGACGGCGATGCGTCCGACGGTGTTCGCACGCAGGAGGCGAAGGCAGTCGTCGTATGGGAGCTCCTCGAGCCATCGGTCGGTCATGGTGACACCTCCACCTCCGCCACCTCCGCGGTTCACTCGGGCAGGCTGTGCTCGAGCTCGACGACCGCGGGGAACAGCACGTTGTTCTCCTTGTGCACGTGCAGATGCGTGTCGGCTTCGAGCTCGGCGAGCCCCTCGTAGCACGCGCGGTACGACGTGCAGCCGTCATCGGGGACGCGGTAGTCGTCCGTCGTCGTGCGCAGCCGCTCGAGGAGCTCACCCGCGTGCTCGTGCTCGCGCATCATCATCGAGATCGGGTTCCCGATCACTCCACAGTGGAACGTCGGCCGGTTCGTCGCGTGCGCGAGCTCGCGGATCATGGGGAACAGCACCCGCTCCTCCTTGGCGAGGTGCGGTTCGAGCTCGGCGCGCAGCACCGTGAAGAGCGTGGCCACCTCGGCCAGCTCGGGGTGGTGGTCCCCGTGCACCGCGACGATCTTCTCGACGAGCTCGCTGAGACGGGGAAGCTCGCGCCAGAGGTACTGGTGGTGCGTCGCTTCGATGTGGTCGGCGAGCGCGCCCACGTCGAGGTCGGCCCACGACTCACCGTCGCTGGTCTGGGCGACGGCGGCCAGCTCGGCTGCGATGACGGCGGGGTCGAGATCAGCGGCGCGGCACGCCTCGGTGAGGGAGCGGTCTCCGTGGCAGCAGTAGTCGAGACCTCGTCGTTCGAGCGCTCGTGCGACTTCGGGGTGTGACGTCACCACGTCGGCGAGGGTGCGGTGGGGATCGATCGCGGTCATCGGTGGTCTCCTTGCGTGCTTGTCGCGTGTCTCGTCAGATCGTGAGGACGCCCAGGGCGGTGATCGCGACGATCGTCAGCCCGAGCGCGAGTTGGCGCAGTCCGAGCGTCTTGGCCGGCACCGGCGGCCGGCGCACCCACACCAGCTGCGCGCCGGCGAGTGCCACCACGGCGATCGCGCCGG
Organism: Acidimicrobiia bacterium; assembly: GCA_035763625.1. Lineage (GTDB taxonomy): Bacteria > Actinomycetota > Acidimicrobiia > IMCC26256 > DASPTH01 > DASUAS01. Next base: position 2,043 of record DASUAS010000085.1, on the reverse strand, counting down.
CGATGACACCCGGTGCGAGCGGAATCGCGCTCAGCGCGAGCACCGCCGCGACGACTTGTGCCCGATCGCTCAGCGCGACGTGCACCGCGTGACGGCGCAGCCGGCCGACCTGCACCCGCACGAACGGGATCGTCGCGATGGCGCGTGCGGCCAGCACGACCCAGAGCGCGGCAGCCACCCACGCGTCGGCACCACCGACGAGGGCGATGCTCGTCGCGGTGGCCGCGATCCCGACCGCGCCGCAGAGCTCGGGGACGAGGCGACGGCCGCGGCTGCGCATGTCGAACCACAGCTCGACCCCCACGAGCGGCGCGGCGAGCGCGACCGGGATGAGCCACTCCCACCCCGCCCGAAGGCCGGCGACGAGCGCGAGCGCGGCGAGCGCGAGGAGCTCGACCGCCGCGACGGTGGCGGCGAGCCGCGAGCGCTCGAGCCAGCGGTGACGCCACCGGTCGACGAGCACCAGCTTGAGTGGCGTCCGCACCAGGAAGGCGAGGAATGCGGCGACGGCCAGTGCGGCACCCGCCCACGACGGCGCGACCAACAGGCCCAACAGGACCGGTTCTGCCGTGAGTCCCCAGCCACCGTGCTCGTCGGGCAGCGCGATCGCGCGCCAGGCCGGACGCGGCCGGACGGCGGTGCCGACGGTGGTCATCGCGCGCCCGCGGTCGCGGTGACGTCGGCCACGCTGATGGTGCGCAGCGAGTCCATGAGCTCGTCGCGCGCGCGCGTCCAGGCGCCGTGGAGCGCGCAGAAGCTGTCGCGCCCACACGGCGCGTCGGCGACGACGCAGCGGCCGGTGTCGGTGGGACCGTCGACGGCTTCGACGATGTCGAGCACGCTCACCTGCTCGGGCGCGGCGACGAGTCGGTAGCCGCCGCTCGGACCGGGGTCGGAACGGACCCAGCCGGCCTTGACGAGCGGTCCGATCACCTGCGGCACGAATCCGGCGGTCGCGCCGAGTCCGGCCGCGAGGTCGGCCGCCTTGAGCTGGCGGCCGTCGGCGAGGAGCGCCATCGCCCGCACCGCCAGGTCGGCCTTCCGGGTGATCTCTAGTCGCATAGTTATAGACTACTTGATTCGAGGTTCACCCGGCAAGGACGGTAGGGTGACCCCTGGATCTCGATCTCGGACACGAGCAGCGACGGTGGGTGGCGATGTCACGCCAGCGCGTGCGAGTACGAAGGGCCTACGACGAGCCACAGCGCGGAGACGGAGCGCGGGTGCTCGTCGACCGCCTCTGGCCCCGGGGACTGAGCCGGGAGCGGGCCGATCTCGACGAGTGGTGCAAGGATGTCGCCCCGTCTCCCGAGCTGCGGAAGTGGTATGCCCACGACCCCGAGCGGTTCGCGGAGTTCCGTCGGCGCTACCGCGCCGAGCTCCGGACGCCGGCCCGCGCCAAGGCGTTGGACCACCTGCGCGCGCTGGCCCGGCGGCGGAACCTCACCCTCCTCACGGCGACGAAGGCAGCAGACATCAGCGAGGCCGCGGTCCTGGCGGAGCTGCTCGATGGCCACTGACGAGGTCGTCGTCGACCCCGCCCGCGTCGGCGCGCGCCGGCGGGCGCCGGGCGGCCTCGACCCCCGTGGCGTCGTCGCCGGCGTGCTCGCGGTGGCGGTGGCCATCGTCCTCGTCGCCGCGGGCAGCGGCGGGCTGCGCTGGTTCGACGCCGCACTGACCGCGTACCTCTTCGGCACGCTGTTCGCGATCTTCGCGGTCACCTACCGCTACGTCGTGTGGCTGCAGCGTCCGCCGACGCGGCGGTTGCGGAAGCGGGGTGGCGAGGCGCTGCGGCGGCGGGGCTCGCGGCTGCGCAACCTCGCCCGCCTCGGTTCCCTGATCGTCACCCAGCTGCTCGTGCAGAGCTTCATCCGCCGTCGCGCCACCAGCCGCTGGCTCGCCCACCAATTGGTGTTCTGGGGGTGCGTGCTCGCCGCATTGGTGACGTTCCCGCTGGTCTTCGGCTGGTTCCACTTCGAGTCGGTCGGTCAACACGCACGCGACTACCGGATGTACATCGCCAACTTCGGCGTCATCGACTTC
>DASUAS010000084.1:0-4973 GCA_035763625.1 Acidimicrobiia bacterium | reverse complement strand
CGCATCCGCGCCACTTACACCGGTCCGGACATCGAGGTTGCGTCAGCAGAACGTGTATGACACGTAGCAGTGACGCAACCTCGGACTAGCCGGCGCGGCGTTGCTGCTGGCGTCGGTGGTCGAGGAAGTCGACGAGCACGTAGTCGCCGAGCGTGTCGGCATTGGTGAAGAACGCCCGGCCGCCGTTGACGCGCATCATCTGCTCGACGAACGACTTGAGGTAGTAGCTCTCGTCGAGCATGAAGGTGTTGATCCGGATGCGGTCACGCGTGCAGCGCATGACCTCCTTGAGCGTCTCCTCGATCGTGATCGGCGAGGGCGGGTACTGGAAGTAGGCCTCACCACCCTCGATGTGGGCGGTGGGCTCGCCATCGGTGACCATGATGATCTGCTTGGTGCCGGTCTGGCGCGACAGCTGCTTCCGTGCGAGCAGCAGCGCGTGCTGCATGTTCGTGCCCCACTCGAAGTCCCAGCTCATCTCGGGGAGCAGCTCGGGCTTCACCTCGCGCGCGACGCGCCCGAACGACACGAGCCCGAAGTAGTCGCGGGGGAACTGGCTGGTGATGAGCGCGTGGAGCGCCATCGCCACCTTCTTCGCGGGCAGGAAGTTGTCGCGCATCGGCATCGAGAGCGACACGTCGAGCAACAGCACGGTGGCCGAGCGCGTCAGCATCTCTGTGCGCTCCACCTCGAAGTCGTCCGGCTTCAGCTGGACCGGCGTGCCGGCACCGGCGCGCCAGATCGCGTTCTTCACCGTCTCCTGCACGTTGAGGTGGAACGGGTCGCCGAACTCGTACGGCTTGTGCTCGTAAGCGTGCTCGTTGCCGAAGCCGGTGCGCTCGAGCTCGTGCCGCCCGGCCCGGTCTTTCATCAGCTTGCGGTAGAGATCGGAGAGCGCCTTGTTGCCGATGGCGCGGATGGCTCGCGGCGTGAGCTCGAGTCGACCCTCGCGCTGCTCGATGAGGCCGGCCTCCTCGAGCATGCGTTGCAGCTCGCGCAGACGGTCGAGCGAGCGGGCGGCGTCGTCGCCGAGGAGCTCCCGGGCGCGGTCGAGGTCGACCTCGGCCAGCTCACCGGGCTGGGTGGCCGACTTCATGAGGTTCTCGAGCGCGTCGAGGTCGCCCAACGTGTCGAGCAAGCCGGGCATGTCGCCGAACTGCAGCGGGTCGTCGCCGCTGAAGTTCTGCGAGCGTTGCCACGGGAGGTTCGGGAACGCCTGCTGCAGGTTGCGTGACAGCTGGTCGACCTGCCACCGCAGGTCCATGTCCTCGAGCAGCGATTCGGACAGCGCCTGCAGCTGCGCGCGCTGCTCGGGCGTCATCGAGTTCATCAGCTGCTGCATCTGCGCCATCGACTGCGCCATCTGCTCGAGCAGCTCGTCGAGGCTCTGCGGGTTACCGGGGAAGAACTCGCCGTGGCGGTCCATGAAGCCCTCGAAGTCGGGCTCCTCGCCGCGCTCGCGCTGCTCGAGCATCTGGTTCAGCTCGTTGAGCATGTCCTTCATCTGCTGCATGCGCTCGGGCGTCATGTTCTGCATGCCCTCGCTGAGCTGGTTGAAGTAGCTCTGCATCAGCTGTTCGCGCAGCTGGTCCATGAGCTCCTCGAACCGCTCGCGCGCGGCGTCGTCCATGAACTCGTAGTTCTGCATCGCCTGCACGCGTCCGGCGAGATCAGGCGGCATCTCCTCGAGTTGACGGCGGCGCTCCTCGGCGACGTCCTCGATCAGCTCCTGGCGCCGCTGGTCGCCCGAGCGGGTGGCGTCGTCGACCCGACGGTCGATGCCTTCGCGCTCCATGTCGACGACCTCGTCGAGCTGCTCGGCGATGTCGTCGTACACGCCGCCGAGGTCGCGGTGCTCGAGCTCCTGGCGACGGCGCTCGCGCAGCCGCTCGAGCATCTCGCGCAGCCCCATGAGCTCCTCGTCGTTCCGGTCGCGGAAGCCCTGCTGCATCATCCGCCGGAGCGCGGCGTTGAGGTCTCCGTGGTAGAGGAGGTCGTCGGCCATCTCGTCGAGCAGCGACTCGGCGTCGAGGTCGAAGCCGGTCTGCGTGCCGTCCCAGCGGGAGTACCGGAACCCGGGACGAGCCGAGCGACGGAAGGGCATGGATCCCAAGGTACCGGTTCGCGATCGGTGCCGGAGAGGGACCACAATGCGGGCATGCGCGTGCTGCGAGCGGTCGTCGCCCTCGGGCTCCTCGCCGCCGCGCTCGCCGCCTGCTCGGGCGACTCGGAGGCGTCGCTCCCCACGCCCAGCAAGGCGTTCTGCCAGGCCGCGTACGACTACGACACGAACCTCCCGAAGCTCATCGGGAAGATCGACCAGCAGACCGCCTTGGTGCAGAAGCTCGCCGACCACGCACCCAAGGACATCGCGGCCGACGCGCAGACCTACCTCGACGCGATGAAGCGACGGGCGAACGGCGACAAGTCGGTGGTCGACAACCCGAAGGTGGAGAAGGCGGTCGACAACGTCAACCGCCGCGCCGCCGCCGGCTGCAAGCTGTACGAGCAGAACAACGACGCCGGCGGAGGCATCTGACCCCGGTCGGGTGACGCATCACGTCGCCGAGCTGCGCGATCTTCGCGCGGGCGTTCGGCGCGGCGGCCTACCGCGGCTTGCGGACGACGAAGTCGGAGAAGGTGAACTCCGACGTACCGCTGGCGCTGCCCACGAACAGCCCGACCTTGCCCGCGTCCGCGACGCTCGCCGACGCCGACGCCACCTGCGTGCCGTTGAGGTAGAGGGTGACGTCGGTGCGCTGAGGGTTGTCGGGTGACGGCTCGCAGACCAAGCGCAGTTCGTTCTGCGCCTGATCACCGGTCTTCAGGAGACCCGCCGGCACCTGCTGGTCGGGGGCCTGTTCGGCGACCTGGTTGTCGGCGTAGCGGAGGAGTCCCGCGGCGCCGTCGAGCCCGACGTAGCCGGCGATGAACGACCTCGGGCCGGTGCCCAGGCACGCGAGGCCTACGCTGTCCGACCCCGACCCGGCCGTGAACCCGGAGGTCACGCTGATGTCCGCGGTCGCGGTGACCGGCTCGTCGCGCAACGACACCGCGCCGGTGGGCGTGCGGGTCCCGATCCGGAACCGGCCGTCTTGCAGGTACTCGGCGTACGACGCGTCCTCGTTGTAGACGGCGAAGCCGCTCTTGTGGTCGCGGAAGTCGTCCCTGGCGTAGGTGGCGCCGGGCTTCGTCGTGTCGCCGGTGCCCTTGACCCGCGACGCCTTCCACGAACCGGAGTACTTCGCGCAACTGAAGCCCTTGACCGTGTCCTTGATGGCGGGCACGACGACGGTGCCCCGCACGGTCGCGCCCGCGAAGGTGCCGCGGATCACCGTCTGCGTCGCTCCGGCCTGCTGTCCCTTGGCCACGTTGGTGAACGTGCCGTCACCCTTGATGGAGAACGGCCCGAGCCCGCTCGGTCCGAAGTCACCGTCGTTGGTCGGCCCCTTCGGCTTGCACTGGGCGTGGACGGGCAGCGAGACGACCCGCACGCTGGTGCCCCCGACATCGACGACGAGCTTCGCCCCCGACCCCGAATACGTCGCGCCCGGCACCACCTTCGGTGCGGTCGCCGCGCCCGACGGACCTGCCATCGCCGACGCGACACCGAACGCGAGCGCGATCGACCCCATCACCACGAACCACCGACGCATGCCGCCCTCCTTCGAGACGGGCGGAGTTTTGCACACCACACGCGCGCCGCTTACCACGGAGAGCGCGATTTGGGTGCTTCTCACCCTCCCCTGACGGTTCGCGCGGTTCTCCCCGTGCTCGCGTCACCCGCCCGGCTCGAGCAGCTCCAAGCGGTTGCCGAAAGGATCGTGCACGTGGACCCCGTCGTAGCCCGCCGCCTCGATCGGCACCCGACTCGCTCGATTCCGGTCAGCCCCGCCCACGGTACGCGGCGCGGCCGCCGACGGCGTCCTTGTTGAGCCGCTTCGAGAGGTGCAGCCCCTCGAGCACGAACTCGGTCGCCGACGCGACCCCGGCCGGCGTCTCCCCCACCTCGAGATCGGCGAGCGTCGACCGCAGCGCGGGCACGTCGGTGAGCAACTTGGCGTACTCCGACGACGCGATGTCCTCGCCGGTGTGCACCACGAGACCGCCCTCGAACGCGGTGACGACGTCGGTGAGCTTCTCGGGGCGGGTGCGCGCCCGGAACGTCTCGAGGATCGACGCCTTCACGATGCGGTCGAGCACCTGCTCCTCGCGCCCGTCGTCGACGGTCTCGAACTCGACCTTGCCCGCGGTGCTCGCGACGAGCGCGTCGAGGTCGCTCACGCGCGGCACGACCTCGGTCTCACCGTGGCGCAGCGCGCGGCGGGTCGCGTTGGCGACGAGCGTCTCGTAGTTGGCGATCGAGAGGCGCACCGACACGCCCGAGCGCTGGTTGATGTGCGGCGACCGCCGCGCCTGCTGGCTGATCTCGGCGACGACCTCGCCCATGAACGACGGGACGTGCACGTTGAGGCCGTGCGCGGTGAGCGGACGAACCTCCTGCTCGACGATCGCGGCCTCGAGCTCGGCGTCGAGCGGGTAGTGCGTGCGGATCTGCGCGCCGAAGCGGTCCTTGAGCGGGGTGATGATGCGGCCGCGGTTGGTGTAGTCCTCGGGGTTCGCCGACGCCACGAGCATGAGGTCGATGGGGAGGCGCACCTTGTAGCCACGGATCTGCACGTCGCGCTCTTCGAGCACGTTCAGCAGACCCACCTGGATGCGCTCGGCCAGGTCGGGCAGCTCGTTGATCGAGAAGATGGACCGGTTCGTGCGCGGCACGAGGCCGTAGTGGATCGTGAGCTCGTCGGAGAGGTAGCGGCCCTCGGCCACCTTGATCGGGTCGACCTCGCCGATGAGGTCGGCGATCGACGTGTCGGGAGTCGCCAGCTTCTCGCCGAAGCGACGGTCGCGGTGCACCCACTCGATCGGGGTCTCGTCACCGCGCTCGGCGACGAGCACGCGCGCATGTTGCG
>DASUAS010000083.1:0-8442 GCA_035763625.1 Acidimicrobiia bacterium | reverse complement strand
GGGTTCGCGGGGAAGGCCGAGGGAGCGCTCGCCGATGATGTTCTTCATCACCTCGGTGGTGCCGCCAGCGATGGTGTTGGAGCGGCTGGCCACGAGGCGACGGCCGTTGCGCATGTCGTCGCCGGCGATGGCGGCGAGGCCGTCGACGGCAGCCGCGTACTCGGCGAACGACTGGCCGAGCGTCGACCACGCCAGCTTGATGAGGCCGGCGACGCCGCCGTTGGGGCCGCCGCCGTCGTCGAGCAGCGACCGCTCGCCGAGCCAGCCGAGGATGCGGGCTCGGGTGTAGATCGCGGCGCCGCGGTCGCGATCGCGTGCGTCTAGACGGCCGTCGGCCGCGGTGCTGCGCAGGAACGACTCGACCTCGCTGATGAGGTTGCCCGCGATCTCGATGACGCCGGCGCGCTCGTAGCCGAGCGTCGACATGGTGACGCCCCATCCACCGTTCAGCGGTCCGAGCAGCGCGTCCTTCGGCACCACCACGTCTTCGTAGACGACCTCGGCGAAGTCGCTCTCGCCGGTGGCCTGGATGATCGGGCGGCGGGTGATGCCGGGCGTGTCGAGCGGGACCAGCAACGCCGAGATGCCGCGGTGCGCGGGCGCGTCGGGATCGGTGCGCACGAGCAGCATGCAGTGCGTGGCCCACATGCCGATCGACGTCCACACCTTGGTGCCGTTCACGACGAAGTGGTCGTCCTCGAGCACCGCTCGGCACCGCAGCCCGGCGAGGTCGCTGCCGGCGTCGGGCTCGCTGAAGCCCTGGCACCACACCTCCTCGGCGGAGAGGATGCGCTGCAGGTGCACCTTCTGCTCCGGCGTGCCGGCCGCGGCGATGGTGGGGCCGACGTTCTTGGTGCCGAACACCGCGATCCGCCGGGGTGCCCGGGCGCGGCTGAACTCCGCGTCGCACGCGATCTGGTCTTCGACGCCGAGGCCGCGGCCGCCGATCTCGACCGGCCACGCCGGCGCCGACCACCCGCGCGCGCCGAGCTCGCGCTGGAACTCGAGCAGGGCTTCCCACTCGCTGGAGTCGGCCCAGCGCTCGCGGTGACGCGGGACGATCTCGTCGAGGACGGCTCGAAGCTCGAGGTGCGGCTGCATGACGGCCGAAGCTACCTGTCCCCGTCGCTCGCCTCCGCCCGCTCGGTCCCGGAGCGTGGTGACTAGGTCGACGATGACGTGAGGTCGTAGACGGTGACACCGCCGACGGTCTCGCTGGTGAAGTTCGCGCTCACCCAGCTCGAGATCGCCGACGACGTGCTCGAACCGCCGCCGCCGCCGAACCCGCCGCCGCCGAACCCGCCGCCGCCGAACCTCCTGCCGGAGATGAACCAGTGGACGTCGCCGTCGCGCACGTGCTGCTGGAACTGTGCGAGAGTCGGCGTCGGGTCGGTGCCGTTGAAGCCGCCGATCGCCAACACCGGGTCGTCGGTGGCGAGCTGGTAGCCGGCGGCCTCGTTGGCGCCGACGGTTGCCGCCACCCACCGGTACGAGCCTGCGTCCTGCGAGAGGAGAGAGGTGAGGGCGGAGTCGGGCTCGCTGCCGTTGAGCAGGCCACCACCACCTCGCGCACCGCCCACAGCGCCCGCAGGGGCGCCACCGGCGGTGCCGCCCGGGAACCCGCCGGTGAAGCCGCCGGGCAGCTGCCCGCCGTTGGTCGCGCCCGGACGCTGTCCGGCGCCGGGGAAGGGCCCGCCGAAGCCCATTGTGCTCGCACCCGCGGGACCCTCGGTCGGTATCGCGCCCGTATGAGGGGTGTCGACGGTGTCGAGCGTGTACGCCGCCGGCGCGGCGAGGATCACGAAGACCGCGGCGAGCGCGACCCCGACGAGCGCGCGTCCGTGCACGAGGTGTGCGGCGAGCAGCACGATCGCGACCGTGATGCCGGCGAGGAGCAGTGGTCCGCGCAGCCAGGGGTTCCAGTTCGGCGTCCGGCCGAGCAGCACGAAGCCCCAGATCGCAGTCACCGCGACCGTCACCGCGAGCACCGCCCGCGCGTTGACCTCCGCGCGTCGCTTCCACAACATGCCCGCGCCCATGCCGACCAGTGCGCCGATCGCCGGCGCGAGGGCGATCGCGTAGTACTGGTGGATGATGCCCTTGCCGAGGCTGAACACGAGCGCGGTGACGAGCAGCCACCCACCCCAGAGGATGAACGCGGCTCGCACGCGGTCGGTGCGCGATCGGGCGCCGCGCCACACCAGGCCCGCGACGAGCAGGATCAGCGCGGCCGGCAGCAACCACGAGATCTGCGAGCCGAACTCGGCGTTGAACATGCGCGTGAGCCCCGTCGGGCCCCAGCGTCCCGCCTGACCGCCACCACCACCGACGCTCCCGGTCTCGTTGCCGGTGAGTCGGCCGAAGCCGTTGTATCCGAAGATCAGCTCGAGGACGCTGTTGTGCTGGGATCCGCCGATGTACGGGCGTGACGACGCCGGCCAGAGCTCGACGATCGCGATCCACCAGCCGGCCGACACGAGGAGCGTGCCGCACGCGAGCGTCAGCTGCCAGATGCGCTTCCACATCGACACCGGCGCCGCGATCAGGTACGCGAGTCCGAACGCGGGGACGACGAGCAAGGCCTGCAGCATCTTGGCGAGGAACCCGAACCCGACCGCGGAGAACGCGAACACCAGCCACCACGTGCTGCCGCGCTCGAGGGCGCGGATCGTCGCGTACGCGCCGACCACCATGAGCAGGACGAGCGCGGCGTCGGGGTTGTTGAAGCGGAACATCAGCGCGGCGACCGGCGTCAGCGCGAGGACCGCACCCGCGAGGAGCGCCGACGCGGCGGAGAACCAACGTCGCACCGCGAGGTAGAGCACACCCACTGCGGCGACGCCCTCCAGCGCCTGCGGCACGAGGATGCTCCACGAGCTCAGACCGAAGACCCGGGCCGAGAGCTCCATCGGCCAGAGGAACAGCGGCGATTTGTCGACGGTCACCGCGTTCGACGCGTCGAAGGAGCCGAAGAAGAAGGCCTTCCAGCTCTTCGTGCCGGCCTGCACCGCGGCCGCGTAATAGGTGTTCGCCCACCCGGACGCGCCGAGACCCCACAGGTAGAGCACGGCGGTGCCGAGCAGCAGCGCGAGCACGCACGGGCGCACCCACACGGGGTCGCGATCGCGTCCGCGCAGGAAGCGATGGAGCCCGCCGCGCGGGACGCGGCTCGCGTCACGACGGCCTGCGTCGGGACGCGCCGGCGTCGCCGGCGCGGCGGGGGAGCGTTCGGGGGCGGGTTCGAGCGTGGTGCTCGTCATCTGGCGGCCTCGTCGGTGCGGTGAACGGGGATCATGGCGACGGGCGCGGGTCGGCTCACGGCCGGAACACCCAGTTGCGCAGCAGGAGGAAGCGCACCACGGTCGCCAGCAGGTTGGCCGCGGTGAGCGTCACCAGCGCGAGCGCCAGCGACGTCGCGCCGATGGCCGAGAGCAGGCCCAGCGCGGCAAGGGTCAAGCCGAGGGGGAGGAGGCCGAGCGCGGTCCCGGCGGCGTAGTGACGCACCCGCCCGGCTCGGCCGCGCAGCGCGAACGTCAAGCGCCGGTTCGCTGCGGTGTTGGCGAACGCGCACACCAGGAGCGCGACCACGTCGGCGGCCACCGGTCCGAGCGGGCCGTCGAGCAGTGCGAAGAGCGCGGCGAACACGATCGTGCTCACTACGCCGATCGACGCGAACTTGACCACCTGAGGTCCCAGGCGAGGGTCCACCGCGGTCATGTCGCGCGTTCGCGCGAGCGCGCCGTCGCCGCGCGCGAAGCGACGGATCATCCGCCACACGCCGCGCAGGTCGTCGGCGGCGGTGCGCACGAGATCGACGCGTGAGATCGGATCGTCGACCCAGTCGACCGGCACCTCGTGGATGCGCAACCCGTTGTGCTCTGCGAGCACGAGCAGCTCGGTGTCGAAGAACCATCCCTGGTCCTCGACCAGGGGCAGCAGCTCGCGGGCGACGTCGGCGCGGACCGCCTTGAAGCCGCATTGCGCGTCGGAGAAGCCGGCGCGCAGCGCGGTTCGCAGGATGAGGTTGTAGCCACGGGAGATGAGCTCGCGCTTCGGACCCCGCACCACGCGCGCGTTCGACGCCAACCGGGTGCCGATGGCGACGTCGCTGTGCCCGCTGAGCAGCGGGGCGATGAGCGGGAGGAGCGCGTCGAGGTCGGTGGAGAGGTCGACGTCCATGTACGCGACGACGGCGGCGCTGCTCGCGGTCCACGCGGTGCGCAGCGCCCGGCCGCGACCCTTCTGGTCGAGGTGGAGGGCGCGCACTCCCGGGAGCGTGGCCCCGAGCTGCTGTGCGATGGCCCACGTGGAGTCGGTGCTGGCGTTGTCGACGACGGTGATCGCCCAGGTGACGGTGAAGTGGTCGGTGAGGTATCCGTGCAGCGCGCGGATCGACTGCTCCAGGTCCCGCTCCTCGTTGAAGACGGGCACCACGATCTCGACCGCGGTGGCGGCCTCGGGCCGGGGCGGGTGGAGCGCGGCGGCGAGGGGCGTGGCGGCGACGGGCGTCTCGGTCACGGGCGTCTCGGTCACGGGCGCCATCGTCGGTGAGCCAGGTTGCTCGCACCTCAGGCGTTCCTGGGAGTTCGCCGAGAACGCGCTCCCAGGGGTCGGCGTTACGCTGCCCAGGCCGTCGAGGTGACCCCGGGAGGCCCGCAGTGCTGAGCAAGTTCGACGACTACCCGATCCACCAGACCTCGCAGCCGATCGCGACGCCCGTGAGCGGCGATCGCAACACCTACGACCGCTACTGGTTCAACGGCTACCAGGACGACGGCGAGTTCTACTTCGGCATCGGTGCGGCGCTGTATCCCAACCTCGGCATCCTCGACTGCGCACTCAGCATCGTGCGTGACGGCGAGCAGCACGCCTTCCACGCGTCGCGGCGGGCGCCGCAGGAGCCGACCGATCTGCGCATCGGCCCGTTCGAGATCGAGGTGCTCGAACCGATGCGGCGCATCCGCGTCGGCATCGACGACAACGACACCGGCATCAGTGCCGACCTCACGTTCACGGCCCGCACCGCGTGCGTGGAGGAGGGCCGCCAGATCCGCAATCATGGTCGCCGCCCCATCATGGACGTCACCCGCTTCGCGCAGTTCGGCATGTGGGAGGGCGAGATCCGGTACGACGGGAAGACCGTCCCCATCGACGCGACGCGCGTCTACGGCACCAAGGACCGGAGCTGGGGCTTCCGCGGCGTCGGCAGCCCCGACACCGGACTCGCGCCGAACCCGCCCGGCTCGATGCAGGCCTACTTCCTCTGGGCGCCGCTGCACTGGGACGACCGCTGCACGCACTTCGGCGTGTTCGAGGACGCCAACGCCAACCGTTGGCACACCGACGGCGCGGTGCTCCCCGTGTACGCGTCACCCGACGACATCCCCGGCGCCGAGGACCCCGACCTCGAGCTGCTCGCAGGCTGCGAGCACGAGCTCGACTACATCCCCGGCACGCGCCGCGCCGGTCACGCACGAATCGGTCTCGTGCACGCCGACGGCCGTCGCGAGGACATCGACCTCGAACCGCTGATCTGCTTCCGCATGAAGGGCATCGGCTACATGCACCCGGAGTGGGGCCACGGCATGTGGAAGGGAGAGCTCGCGTACGCGGGCGAGTCGTGGAAGGTCGCCGACCTCGACCCGATGGCGTACGAGAACCAGCACCTGCAGCAGGTCGTCCGCGCCACGTGCGGCGACCAGGTCGGCATCGGCGTCCTCGAGCAGATCGCGTTCGGTCCCCACGCCCGCTACGGCTTCAAGGAGCTCCTCGACCCCGCCTGACCAGACGAGGTTGCGTCACCTGGCCGCGTCTGTCGCGGTCGAGTGCAAGCTTGTCGATGGAGTGGGTCAGAGGTCGCGGCTGATGGTGCGGTTGAGGGCGGCGAGGGTGGCGCGGACCGCGCCCTCGATGGGGGTGGCGCCCTCGGCGGCGCCCCGGCGGTGGGTGCGGGTGAGCGGATCGGTCACCGACGCGACCACGAGGAAGCGGCGATCGGGGGTCGTCTCGACGGTCCGGGCCCACCCCGGCAGGTAGGGGAGCTCGGGGAGGAAGGCGCGCACCGCGACCACGGTCGCCTCGACCGCGGCAGGGAGCCCACCGGCGGTCGACGCGCGGCCCGTTGCCTCCTCGTCGCCGCGGGCCAGTCGCACGGTCACCTCGCCCACCGACGGATCGGTGGTGAGGTCGACCAGCTGGAGGCGCGTCTCGGGGGTGTGCGGCCCGCCGTCACCCCAGCGCACGACCTCGACCGCGACCGGGCCGCGCACGTGCTGCGCCGCGAGCACGGTGACGTCGCGGGGGAGGTCGTCGTCGGCGTCGGGGCCGGCCTGCACCTCGATCACCACGAGGTCGTCGGTCTCCACGAACGCGACCGACACCACTCCGGCCAGGTGTCGGAGCTGCAGCTCGAGGTCGTCGAGGCTGATCACGCTCACGGTGCGGCCGCGCTCGCGTCGTGGCGCAGCGCGAGCGTCCCGAGCGCCAGCATCAGGCTCGACAGCACGGGGTCGTCGCGGGGAGGGTCGAGGTAGAGACCGGGCTCGGCCGCGTGGAGGCCGCGCTCGTCGTCGCGCAGCGGTTGGCGACCGGCGTGCAGCACCTGACGGCCGAACCCGGGCACGTCGACCACGACCGCGGCGTCGTCGAGCGCGTAGAGGGCGACCAGGTCGTCGAGCGCGCGGTACACAGTGGCCAAACCGGTTGACTCCCGAGCAGATGCGACGAGCGATTCGTTCGTGGTTGCCACTGCTCCTCCCGCCCGGCCGTTCGTTCGACGATACCGCGACGCGGAGCGCGCCTGGCATGACCCTCCGCGCGAATGACGTGCGGGCGAATCGGCCCGGGGCCGCCGCGAATCGGCCGGAGGCCGCCGCGAATCGGCCGGAGGCCGCCGCGAATCGGCCCGAGGCCGCCGCGAATCGGCCCGAGGCCGCCGCGAATCGGCCCGAGGCCGCCGCGAATCGGCCGGAGGCCGCCGCGAATCGGCCGGAGGCCGTCCGGAACGCCCCACTACCATGCGCGGCGACGGCGAGCGGCGAAGGGCGCCGGACGCCGCGACCAGCCCCGAGCCAGCCCCTGAGCCAGCCCAGAGTCGCCGTGATCCGTGACCAGCTCCTCGCCGCAGTCCAGGCCGCGCTCGACGCCTGCGGCTTCCCCACGCCCCCCGGCGGGATCGAGCTGACGCCGCCGAAGGACCCGGGTCACGGCGACTTCGCCACCAACGTGGCCCTCCAGCTGGCCGGGGCCGTCGACCGGCGCCCGCGGGAGATCGCCGCTCGCATCCAGGAAGAGCTCGTCCGGTCCCGCCCGTCCCACCTGGAGCGGGTCGAGATCGCCGGCCCGGGATTCCTCAACCTCCGCCTCGCGCCGTCCTGGCTGCACGAGGTGCTCCTGGCGGTGGTCGCGCGGGGCGAGCAGTACGGCCACGGCGACGCGCTCGACGGCCTGCGCATCAACCTGGAGTTCGTCTCGGCCAACCCCACCGGTCCCCTCCACGCCGGCGGCGGCCGATGGGTGGCCGTGGGCGATGCCCTCGCCAACCTCCTGGCCGCCCAGGGCGCGGAGGTCCACCGCGAGTACTACCTCAACGACGCCGGGAACCAGCTCGACACCTTCGCGGCGTCGCTGTTCGCCCGCTACGAAGGCCGGAAGCCGCCCGACGACGGCTACCAAGGTGAGTACGTCATCGACATGGCCGAGCGCATGCGCGCCGACCTCGGTGACGCGGTCACCGTCGAGCAGGCGCGCGAGTGGGGCTACCTCGACGCAGTGCGTGGCCTGCGGGACGACCTCGCCCGCATCGGCGTGCACTTCGACACCTGGTTCTCGGAGCGGTCGCTCCACGAGCAGGGCAACGTCAAGCGCGTGCTCGACGACCTCGATGCGCGCGGGGTGCTGTTCGAGGAGGATGGCGCCACCTGGTTGCGCGCCACCGACTTCGGCGATCAGCGCGACCGCGTGCTGGTGAAGTCGGACGGGTCCACCACCTACCTCTGCAACGACATCGCCTACCACCGCGACAAGTTCGAGCGCGGGTGGGAGCACCTCATCGACATCTGGGGGGCCGACCACCACGGCCAGGTGAAGTCGCTGCAGGCGGGGCTGGAGGCGCTCGGATTCCCCGCGGGTGAGCCCGAGGTGCTGCTGGGCCAGCTGGTCAAGCTGGTGCGCGGCGCCGAGCTCGTCCGTCTCTCGCGGCGCGCCGGCACGGTGATCACGCTCGCCGACATCCTCGACGAGGTCGACCCCGACGTGGCGCGGCTCACGTTCCTGTTGCAGGGCGTCGACACCACGCAGACGTTCGACCTCGACGTCGTCACTGCGCAGTCGATGGAGAACCCCGTCTACTACGTGCAGTACGCGCACGCGCGCATCGCGTCGATCGAACGCAAGGCGGTGGAGATGGGCGTCACCCGTCTGCCCGTCCTCGAGACCTCCCTC
>DASUAS010000082.1:0-2392 GCA_035763625.1 Acidimicrobiia bacterium | reverse complement strand
GATGTGGAACGGCACGAGGAACGTCCTCGACCAGACCGATTGGCGAACGGAGTGCGTGGTGGCGCGCCGATCGGACGACGCGTCCATGCCGCCGTGCTCGGCGATGGACCGCAGGCGGTTGATGACTCGCCACACCGTCAGGTACGGCAACACCCAGAAGACGGGATACACCCACCACTCGCCGCCCACGATCGCGGCCCCGAACAGCAGCGCCTGGACCAGCAGGATCTTCCAGAGCGTGTGACGCACCCGCGCATCGGGCGAGCGGAACCCGGCGAACTGCTGCCGGAACAGCTTGGCGCCGGTGCGACCGGTCGCGTCGCGGATGAGCTTGCGCCGGAAGCTGTCCCCACTGATCGGGTAGCCGGCGTAGAGCGGGATGTCCGGCTCGTCGGGACCGAACTCCTTCCGGTGATGCGCCATGTGGACGCGGCGGTAGGCGTCGGTCGACGTGAACGCGGGGAACCCGAGCAGCCACCGACCGACGAGGTCGTTGGCGCGGCGGTTCGAGAACAGCAGTCGGTGCGCGGCCTCGTGCACGAGGGACAGGATCTGCGCGTGTGTGCGCCCCATGAGGAGGAACGCGAGGACGTAGCCGACCGGGTTCCCCCACCAGACTGCGAGCCCCACGATCACGACGGCCTGCGCCCACACCGAGACCACCGAGAGCGCGTTGCGCCACGACGGGATGGCGCGCAACCGGGCCCGGAACTCGGGCTGCGGACGGCCGTCGGCACGTACGAGCGCGGTCTCGCGCCCGGGGGTGAGAAGGGCCGGGTCGGGCACCATGCCGCCGAGCCTTCGCCGTCGCTCGCCTCCGCTCGCTCCGTCCCGGTGGTCGGGAGGGGCAGAGCCCGTTCTCGACTGGCTCATGGCTCCAATGCTAGGACGCCTTCGGAGCCAGGAGATCGGCGTACTCGGCGTGCTCGGCGACGAACCGCTGCACGAACGGGCACTCGGCCACGATCGTGCGCCCCTTGACCTTCACGTCGTCGAGCGCGCCCTGGAGGAGCGTGCTGCCGTAGCCGGCGCCCCGCTTGGCCACCGTGATCACGGTGTGCGGGAAGACGAGGACGCCGTCGGGACGCTCGTGGTACTCGGTGAACCCCACGAGGTGGTCACCGTCGTGCAGCTCGTAGCGGGATCGGGCCGGGTTGTCGGAGACCGTGAGCGCCATTCAGCCGGCGTCGCGGCCGACCGCGGCGTACCCCTGGGCGATGCGCTCGATCCACCACTGCGGTGCGTGGTCGACCACGTTGCCGATGTTCGAGTAGTCGTGCCACCGCACGATCTTCCCGTCTCGCACCTCCATCACGGTGACGAACGGGTGCAGGATCCGCTCGCCGGTGTGGAACTGCCACTCCTCGACGTGCTCGAGGATCACGAGATCGCCCTCGGCCACCATGTGCCGCGGGTGGTGGTAGTAGCCGGACAGCGGCTCGATCCCGATCTTCAGGCGGTCGACGATCTGCTGTGGCCCGCGTGCGCCCTGGCCGTCGACGCCAACGTCGGTGTAGTGGGCGTCATCGGAGAAGAACGTCGCCATGCGGTCCCAGTCACGCAGGAAGTGCGCCTCCCAGTACCGCTCCACGACCTGTCGATTGCGCGCTTCCGCAGTTGCCATGCGGCGGAGTCTGGCGCACCGCACGCGCGGTGATCCACTGGAGCGGCGACGAACGAGATCGCCGTGGCGCAGATGCTGGGCTGGGCCTGACGCACGGGCGCGCCGCGGCTCACCGGGAGCCCTTGCCATGGCCCTTGCCCGTGCGGTTGCTCTGATCGTCGTGCCCCTTCTGCTCGTCCTTGCCCTTGGTCGGGGGTGGGGGCGCCGGCTTCGTCGTGGTGGTCGTCGTGGTGGTCGTGGTCGTGGTGATCGTCACCAGCTGCGTGCGCACGGCGGCCGCGGCCGCCAGGATCTCGGTGGCGCGCGCGCCCGACAGGTCGTCGGCGGCGCGGAAGCGGTCGACCGAGGCGTGCAGGGCGTCGAGCGCCCGCGCCGCCGCATCCGGATCGTGGGCGTCGACCGCGGCCCGGACCGCGGCGACCCGGGTGTGGAGCTCGGCGGCGGCGGCGTCGCCGATCGACGGGGAGCCGCCACCACACGCAGCCAGCAGGGCGGGAGCCAGCGCCACGAGCAGGAGCACGGCTCCGCGCCTCACGGCTGGGTCGCCTGGTCGAGTCGGTCGAGCGCGCGCGCCAGCGGTGCGGGTACCGGCGCGCCGTTGGTGGGCGCGACCGTCGGCACGGGCGCGGTGGACGAGGCCGTCGGCGTCGGCGGCGCCGACGAGTCGTCGCTCCGGCTGACGAGGAGCACCACCGCGACCGCGAGCAGCACGACGACCACGGCGGCGAGCACGATCCGGGCACGACCGAGGTGACGCCGGGTCGGTGG
>DASUAS010000081.1:0-2125 GCA_035763625.1 Acidimicrobiia bacterium | reverse complement strand
ACCGAGCGGCGCGCCCTCGTCCCCGGGCGCGCCGCTCGCGCGCCCGGGAGCATCGACCGGTACCGTGCGTCGTGATGGAGGCCGACCGCGACCAGCTCGACCGCCTCGCCGCGCTCCTGCGCGCCGCCGACCAGATCGTGGTGCTCACCGGTGCGGGGATCTCCACCGAGTCGGGCATCCCCGACTTCCGCGGCCCGCAGGGCATCTGGACCAAGGACCCCACCGCCGAGCGCAAGGCGACCATCCAGCACTACGTGCAGGACGCCGAGCACCGGCGCGACGTGTGGCGCAACCGCGCCGGCAGCGAGCTGTTCGCCGGTCACCCCAACGCCGGACACGTCGCGCTCGCCGAGCTCGAGCGCAAGGCCCAGATCCACACGCTGGTGACGCAGAACGTCGACGGCCTGCACCAGGCGGCGGGGTCGTCGCCCGCGATCGTCGTCGAGATCCACGGCACCGTGCACGAGGCGAAGTGCCTGCAGTGCGGCTGGCGGGGCCCGATGAGCGACACCCTGGCGCGTGTGCGCGCCGGCGAGGCGGATCCCGCGTGCCTCGACTGCGGCGGGATGCTGAAGTCGGCGACGATCTCCTTCGGCGAGAACCTGGTCGCCGAGGATCTGATGCGGGCGCAGCGAGCGGCCGATGGCGCCGACGTCTTCCTCGCCGTGGGCACGTCCTTGGGCGTGTACCCCGCCGCCGCGCTGCCCGAGCACGCGCTGCGGGCGGGCGCCACGCTGGCCGTCCTCAACGCGGAGCCCACGCCGTTCGACGCCGCCGCCGACTTCGTGTTCCGTGACCAGTTGGGCGAGGTCCTGCCCGATCTGGTGGCGCGGGTCTGAGCCGGTCCGCACGTCCGCATCCGGTTGGGAATACCCGACCCCCGCGGTAGCATTTCACGGTTCGAAGAGGAGAGAACGAGATGCCGAGCTACCGCGATCTGCTGCGCGACGCCAAGTCCCGCATCACCGAGATCCAGCCCGAGGAGGCCGAGGCCCGCATGGGCGACGCCACGTTCCTCGACGTCCGCGAGCAGGACGAGCACGACCAGGGCACCATCCCGGGTTCGGTGTTCATCCCCCGCGGGCACCTCGAGAGCCAGGCCGATTCCCGGCTCCTCGACCACGACCGACCCGTCGTCGTGTACTGCGCGGCCGGCAACCGGTCGGCGTTCGCCGCCGAGACGCTCGAGCAGCTCGGCTTCACCGACGTGGTGTCGCTGGCCGGCGGCTTCGGGCGCTGGAAGAACGAGGACCGTCCCTGGATCACCCCGCAGACGCTCACGCCCGAGCAGCGCGACCGCTACGGGCGCCACATCCTGCTCCCCGAGATCGGTGAAGCGGGCCAGCAGCACCTGCTCGAGAGCCGCGTGCTCCTCCTCGGCGCCGGCGGCCTCGGCTCCCCCGCCGCGCTCTACCTCGCGGCCGCAGGCGTCGGCACCCTCGGCATCATCGACATGGACGTCGTCGACGCGTCGAACCTGCAACGCCAGATCCTGCACAACGTCGACCGCATCGGCGAGCGCAAGGTCGACTCGGCGAAGAAGACCCTCACTGCGCTCAACCCCGACGTCGACGTCGTCACCTACGACGTCCGCCTCGGCGCCGACAACGTGCTCGACATCATCGACGGCTACGACGTGATCGTCGACGGCACCGACAATTTCCCGGTCCGCTACCTGGTGAACGACGCGTCGCTGGTGAAGCGCATCCCGGTGGTGCACGGCTCGATCTTCCGGTTCGAGGGCCAGGTCTCGGTGTTCAAGCCCTACGAGGGCCCGTGCTACCGCTGCTTCCTGCCCGAGCCGCCGCCTCCCGAGCTCGCGCCGAGCTGCTCCGAAGCCGGTGTGCTCGGCGTGCTGCCGGGCATCATCGGATCGCTCCAGGGGCTCGAGGCGATCAAGCTCCTCCTCGACCTGGGCGACCCGCTCGTCGGCCGGCTGCTCGCCTACGACGCGCTGGAGACCTCGTTCCGCACGTTCAAGGTGCGCCGCGACCCGAACTGCCCGGCCTGCGGCGAGCACGCGCCGCCGATCGTGATCGCCGAGTACGACGAGCTCTGCCTCCCCCACGCCGTCCTCGCCGACGGCACCGCCCTCACCCACTGACCCCCCGCTTTTGGCGCCCTT
>DASUAS010000080.1:0-8176 GCA_035763625.1 Acidimicrobiia bacterium | reverse complement strand
GACTCCGCCGCGGTCTGCCGAGCGATCGGCGTGGAGATCGCCCACCCGTTGTTGATGCACACCACGATCAACGGCACCTTCTGCACTCCTGCGAGGTTGAGCGCCTCGGAGAAGTCGCCCTCCGACGTGGCCCCGTCCCCGAGGAACGTGCACACGACGCCAGCTTCGCCGCGCAGCGAGAGGCCCCAGGCCAGCCCGGTGGCATGGGGCAGCTGCGTGGCGAGCGAGATCTGCACCGGCAGTGCACGCACGCCGTCGGGGACGCGACCGCCTTCGGGGTGCCCGCGCCAGTAGACGACGAGCTGCTCCAGGTACTCGTCGCCGAGCGCCACGTACCCCGTCGCGTCGCGGTAGTAGGGGACGAGCCAGTCGGTGGTGAGGTCGAGCGCGCGCACCACGCCGACGACGGCGGCCTCCTGGCCGGCGAGCGGCGCCACCGTGGTGAGGCGTCCCTGGCGCTGGAGGTTCCACATCCGCTCCGAGAGGCGCCGCGCGAACAGGAGGTCGGCGAGCAGCGTCTCGGCGAGGTCCGGGTCGACGAGCTGTGGGGCGGTCTCGACGTCGGTCATCGGCTCCCAGCCTACCGATCGATAGGTAGAGCTACGCGCTCCCGGGTTCGAGGGCGTGGCGGAACAGGTCGAGGATGTGCTCCTGCTCGATCTCGAGCGCCTCCGGGCTCGTCGGGTCCTCGCCGAGCAGGGATCCCACGAGCGGCGCGTCGGACAGATAGGAGAGCACCGCGCCGTAGCCGGTGATGACGAGCCGGCGGGCGTCGCAACGCCGGATCCGTCCCGCGTCCATCTCCGACTCGAGGAAGCCCGCGCCCCGCTCGAACAGGGGGCGCAGGACGGTGGCGAGCTCCTCCACCAGCACCGACCCACCCTCGAGCGCCTCCCAGCGGGCCAGGCGCACGAAGTCGGGCCGCTCGACGAAGAACCGGAAGGCGGTGCGGATGACCCGTTCGACCTGCGGCCAACCCTCCGCCGGCTCGGCGGCCATGGTCTCGTCCATCAGCGCGAACCAGTCTTCGAAGGCGTCGAGGAGCACGGCGCGGTACAGCGCGACCTTCGACGGGAAGTGGTGGAAGAGGCTGGGCGGGCGGATGCCGACCTCGTCGGCGATGTCTGCGAGGCTGGTGCCGGAGAAGCCCCGGTCGGCGAAGCGCTGACGGGCGACCACGAGGATCGTGTCGCGGGTGCTGGGCACCGCCGTCGTCATGCGTCCAGACTAGAGCGGACCACAATTTGCACTCGCGGGTCGCGAGTGCCAACATGGTTAGCACTCGTTGCCTCTGAGTGCTAACGCCTGCGCTTCCGAGCACAGGTGCGGCGACGACGGTCTCTGATCCACCCACCCACCGAACCCACTCCCAGGGGGTACCCCAGCATGCCGAAGCAGATCGCCTACGCGGAGAACGCACGCCGCTCGCTCGAGGCGGGCATGAACAAGCTCGCCGACGCGGTGCGCGTCACGCTCGGGCCGAAGGGCCGCAACGTCGTCCTCGAGAAGAAGTGGGGTGCGCCCACGATCACCAACGACGGCGTGTCCATCGCCAAGGAGATCGACCTCGAGGACCCGTACGAGAAGGTCGGCGCCGAGCTGGTGAAGGAGGTCGCCAAGAAGACCGACGACGTCGCCGGTGACGGCACCACCACCGCCACCGTGCTCGCGTGGGCCATGGTGCGCGAGGGTCTGCGCAACGTCGCGGCCGGTGCGAACCCGATGGTGCTCAAGGTCGGGATCGAGAAGGCGGTCGACGCGGCGGTCGAGTCGATCAAGAAGGACAGCAAGAGCGTCAAGACCGACCACGCGCAGATCGCCAACGTCGCGGCCATCTCGGCGGCGTCGAAGGAAGTCGGCGCGATGATCGCCGAGTCGCTCGAGAAGGTCGGCACCGACGGCGTCATCACCGTCGAGGAGAGCCAGACCTTCGGCATGGAGCTCGACCTCGTCGAGGGCATGCGCTTCGACAAGGGCTACATCTCGCCCTACTTCGTCACCGACACCGACCGCATGGAGGCGGTGCTCGACGACGCGTACATCCTGCTCGTCAGCAGCAAGATCTCCGCGGTGAAGGACCTCCTCCCCGTGCTCGAGAAGGTCATGCAGGGCGGTCGTCCGCTGGCGATCATCGCCGAGGACGTCGAGGGCGAGGCGCTCGCCACGCTCGTCGTCAACAAGATCCGCGGCACCTTCAAGTCGGTGGCGGTCAAGGCCCCCGGCTTCGGTGAGCGCCGCAAGGCGATGCTCCAGGACATGGCCATCCTCACCGGCGGTCAGGTGGTGTCGGAGGAGATCGGCCTGAAGCTCGAGAACATCGGGCTCGAGCTCCTCGGTCGTGCCCGCCGCGTCGTGGTCACCAAGGACGAGACCACCATCGTCGAGGGCGCCGGCTCCAAGGCCGACGTGAACGGCCGCATCTCGCAGATCCGCTCCGAGATCGACAACACCGACTCCGACTACGACCGCGAGAAGCTCCAGGAGCGCCTCGCCAAGCTGGCCGGCGGTGTCGCGATCATCAAGGTCGGTGCGGCCACCGAGGTGGAGCTCAAGGAGAAGAAGCACCGCATCGAGGACGCGGTCCAGACCACCAAGGCGGCGGTCGAAGAAGGCGTCGTCCCCGGCGGTGGCGTGGCCCTGCTCCGCGCCCAGGAGAAGGTCGTCTCGCTGGCGGCTTCGCTCGAAGGTGACGAGGCGACCGGCGCCAAGATCGTCGCCCGTGCGCTCGAGGAGCCGCTCAAGCAGATCTCGGTCAACGCCGGGCTCGAGGGTGGCGTCATCGTGGAGAAGGTCCGCAGCCTCAAGGGTGCCAACGGCCTCAACGCCGCCACCGGCGAGTACGAGGACCTGGTGAAGGCGGGCGTCATCGACGCCGCCAAGGTGACCCGTTCGGCGCTGCAGAACGCGGCGTCCATCGCGGCGCTGTTCCTCACCACCGAGGCCGTCATCTCCGACAAGCCGGAGCCGCCGGCAGCCGCCGCCGGCATGCCCGGTGGCATGCCCGACATGGGTGGCATGGGCGACTTCTAAAGTCCGCTCACCACACACGCCGATCACAGTGGGGCGCCCTTCGGGGCGCCCCACTTGCGCGTTTCGTTTGCGTGGTCGGCTCGGCTCTGGAGGGCGAGATGAAGCGGCGGGGAGCTCTGGCTGGGGTCGTCCTGGCGTTCGCGGTGGCCGTCGCCGCATGCGGTGGTGGCGGCGGAAGCGACGCGACCGTGTCGATCAAGACCCTGCAGGCCGCGGTGAGCAATACGCAGGCGGCGCCGTCCAGTCGGTTCACGATGGACATGGGCATCGACGCGTCCGGGAAGTCGGTGTCGCTCCACGCCGAGGGCGTCTCGTCGGCCGACGGCAAGGTCGCGCAGATCACGATGACGCTCCCGTCGCTCGGCACGATGGAGGAGCGCGTCGTCGACGGCACCGTGTACGTGAACTTCGGTGACATGCCGTTCGCATCGAAGCTGGGCGGCAAGCCCTGGATCGCGATCAACCTCGACGCGCTCGGGCAGAAGACCGGCACCGATTTCGGCGCCCTCGCCGACCAGGCGCAGTCGAGCGGACCGCAGCAGGGGCTCGAGTACCTCCAGGGCCTCTCGGGCGACGTGGAGAAGGTCGGCGACGACACCGTCGCCGGCGAGCACGCCACGCACTACCGCGCGCAGATCGATGACGCCAAGGTCGCGCAGAAGCTCCCCGAGGGGGCGACGCGCGACAGGGTCGCGACGTTGGGCGTGGTCCCGGCCGACGTGTGGATCGACGACGGCGACCGCGTCGTCAAGATGCAGTTCGCGGTCGACGGCTCGAGCTTCGGCGAGTCGGGCGCCCGGCTGCAGATGACGATGGAGATCACCGACTTCGGGGTGCCCGTCGACGTGCAGGCACCGCCCCCCGACCAGGTCACCGACTTCTCGACGCTCGGGAGCATCTCGACCTGACGCGGGCAGTCGACCTGGTCGTGTTCCACGCCGCGCACACGCACGGTGTGCCCGACGCGGTTGCCGCGCTGGCGGTGATGGCGTTCCTCGCAATCGCCGGTGCGCTGTTCTCCGGCGCCGATCGCACTCAGCGTGCCCCGACCGGCTGATCGCGACGGCGTGAGCGGTACCGTGGGTGGCATGGACGCGGTCGAGCCGAGCGTGGGGTGGGGCGTCCTCCACCTCTTCTATCGAGTCGATCGGACCCGCGCCGACGCCGATCCGCTGGCGGGCAAGCGCATCGTCGACGCCGTGCAGTCCCTGGTCGACGACGGCCATCAGGCGCTGTTGTTCGCGGTGCTCGGACACAAGGCCGAGCTCGGGGTGATGGCGCTCGGTCCCGACCTCGCCCGCCTCCAGCAGTTCCAGCACGAGCTCACGGTCACGCCACTCGACCTCGTCGACTCCTACGTCTCGCTCACCGAGCAGTCGGAGTACACGAGCAGCGAGGACGACGAGCGCGCCCGGCTCGCCGCCGACGAAGGGCTCGAGGGTCCCGCCGCCGAAGCCCGGCTCGCCGCCTGGCGCGAGCGCATCGCGCACTACCAGGAGCAGCGCCTCCACCCGCAGCTGCCGCTCAAGAAGACCATTTGCTTCTACCCCATGTCGAAGCGCCGGGCGCCCGCGGCCAACTGGTACTCCCTGCCCTTCGCGGAGCGGAAGCGTCTGATGGCCGGACACGCGCGCCTGGGCCGCACCTACGCGGGAAGGGTGCTGCAGCTCATCACCGGGTCCACCGGCCTCGACGACTGGGAGTGGGGCGTCACGCTGCTCGCCGACGACCCGGCGGCCTTGAAGGAGATCGTCTACGAGATGCGCTTCGATCCCGTCTCCGTCGACTACGCGGAGTTCGGGCCGTTCGTCACCGGTCTGCTGCTCGAGCCGGCCGACGCGCTCCGGCGCGTGGGTCTGTAGAGCGCGTCGGTGGGGAGGGAGAAGGTCGACATGTCCGAGCACGTGCGCCTCTTCGTGTCGTTCCCCGAAGAGCTCGTCGACCGACCGATGATCTACGAGGTGGTGAAGCGCTTCGACGTCGTCCCGAACATCCGACGCGCCAACGTCGAGCAGCACTCGGGATGGGTGATCCTCGAGCTCATCGGTGCACCGGAGCAGCTCAACGGGTCGATCGCCTACCTCGAGGAGGTCGGCTGCACGGTCAACACGATGGAAGGCGACGTCATCGAGGGATGACGCATCCCGTCGACGATCGGTCCGACGACGAGCAGCGTGGCCTCGCGCTGCTGCACGAAGCGAGCGATGCCATCCTGGCCGGCGTCGAGCGCGAGCTCTCGGGGTGGGTGGAACGGTCGGTGACGCGCATCCTCGACGCGTGGGGACGAACGCCGCCCGACGCTCGCGAGCGCGCCGAGCGCGACGCGGTCGAAGCGGGCGGCGGCGCGACTCGACGGGTGATGGCCGAGCTGCGCTCGCTGTTCGCGCTGGATCCGGAGCAGCAACGGTCGACGCCGTTGGAGTTGGTGCGCCTCGCGTACCGAGAGCCCACCGCGGTGCTGGCGCGCGCCGGCATCCCGCCCGTTGAGCGCGACGACTTCGCCGAACGGGCGTGGCCGGACGACGCCTACGGCCTCGTCGTACACGGCCTCGGCGACCTCGGCGACGAGGACCTCGCACCGATGCAGATGGCATGGGGGCTCGCGAAGGCGAAAGTGTTGCGAGCGCGTTACGGCTGAATGACGAGCGTGTTCACAAGGTGTCTGGCCACTTTCGGCAGACTGTCTCCTCTGTATGCTCCCTGACCGACACGGCCCGGGATGGTGGCATCCGGGCCCGAGGGGGAGGGGCTGCATGCGGATCAACGCGGGAGACACCGCGTGGGTGTTGATGAGCGCGGCGCTGGTCATGTTCATGACTCCGGGCTTGGCGCTGTTCTACGGCGGCATGGTGCGGGCCAAGAACGTGCTCGCCATGCTCATGCAGAACTTCATCTGCCTCGGCATCGTCGCGATGCTGTGGGCGGTGTGCATGTACACGCTGGCGTTCCACGGCACCGGGAAGTGGATCGGGAACTTCGACCTCGCGTTCCTCGACCACGCCAACACCACGGCGGCGACCGGATTCGGGGGGCTACCGATCCCACCGCTGTCGTTCTCGACGTTCCAGCTGATGTTCGCGATCATCACACCGGCGCTCATCACCGGTGCGATCGCCGATCGCATGCGCTTCTCGGCGTGGTTCAGCTTCGTCGTGCTGTGGAGTCTGATCGTGTACACGCCGGTCGCGCACTGGGTGTTCTCCCCCGCGGGTTGGCTGTTCCGTCGGGGCGCGCTCGACTTCGCCGGCGGCACCGTGGTGCACATCAACGCCGGCATCGCCGCGCTGGTCGCGGTGCTCGTGCTCGGCCGTCGCCGCGGCTGGCCCAGCCATCCGACACCACCGCACTCGCTGCCGCTCACGTTGCTGGGCACCGGCATCCTCTGGTTCGGGTGGTTCGGGTTCAACGCCGGCTCCGCGCTCGGTGCGAACGGCGTCGCGGCGCAGGCCTTCATCAACACCACCTTCGCCGCGTCGGCCGCGATGCTCGGGTGGCTGCTCTTCGAGCGCATCCGCGGCAAGCACGCGACCACCCTGGGAGCTGCGTCGGGTGCGGTCGCCGGTCTCGTCGCGATCACGCCGTGCGCCGGCTTCGTCGGCCCGATGGCGTCGATCGCGATCGGGTTCATCGCCGGTGCGATCTGCTACTTCGCCGTCAGCGTGAAGTTCAAGTTCGGCTACGACGACGCGCTCGACGTCGTGGGCGTGCACCTCGTCGGCGGCCTGATCGGTTCGCTCCTCCTCGGCCTCTTCGCCGACCGGGCGTTCAACCCCGCGGTCGTGCACCAGGGCGTGTTCGTCAACGGGAGCTGGGAGCTCATGGGCGACCAGCTGGTCGCCGTCGTGGCGACGCTCGTGTGGTCGGGCGTGCTGACGTTCGTGATCCTCAAGGTGCTGCACCTCGTCGTACCCGGAGGCCTGCGGGTCTCCGAGGAGGACGAGCAGCTGGGCCTCGACCTCACGCAGCACTCCGAGGTCGGCTACTCCTACGACCGGGTCTGAGAGAGGAAGCGGACATGAAGCTGATCGTGGGGATCATCAAGCCCTTCAAGGTCGACGACGTCAAGGACGCGGTCAAGGAGCTCGGCGTGCAGGGCCTCACCGTGTCCGACGTCCAGGGCTTCGGCCGTCAACGGGGCCACACCGAGGTGTACCGGGGTGCGGAGTACACGGTCGACTTCATGCCGAAGGTGCGCATCGAGATCCTGGTCGACGACGGTGACGTCGACCGCGTGGTGCAGCAGCTCCTCACCACCGCGAACACCGGCAAGATCGGCGACGGCAAGGTGTGGGTCGTCCCGGTCGAGAACGTGTGGCGGATCCGCACCGGCGAGTCGGGACCCGACGCGCTGTAGCGTTCGCGTGTGCTGAGCGACACGGCGCGCCGTCTGCGCGCCGAGCTCGTCGCCGATCGTGGTCTGCGCGGCGCCGAGTTCGGTGCGAGGCTGGCCGATCTGGTCGACCGTGTCGTGCGCGAGGCGTCGTCCGAGCTCGCGGGTGGATCCGAGTGGACAGTGGTCGCGCTCGGTTCGTACGCGCGTCGTGAGCTCACGCCGGGCTCCGACGTCGACGTCATGCTCCTCCACCCGGGCGGCCGGCACGACGCACCGACCGCCGACGACGCCGGCGTGCTCTGGTACCCGCTGTGGGACGCCGGCTTCACCCTCGGCCAGTCGGTGCGCTCGGTGAAGGAGGCGCTGACGATCGCCGACGACGACCTCGACGCCCTCACTGCGCTGCTCGACGTGCGGCTCGTCGTGGGCGACTCCGCGCTGGCCGATGACCTCGCGGCGCGAGTGCGCGAGCTCGCGCCGCGCCGACGCGACCGGGTGGTCGAGGCGCTCGCGGCCGCCGCGGCCGAGCGCCTCGGGCGACCGGGCCCGATCGCCGAGATGCTCGAACCGGACCTGAAGCAGGGTGGCGGTGGGCTGCGCGACGTGCAGGCCCCGGGCTGGGCCGCCTGGACGCTCCCGTCCGGCGCTGAGGACGACCGCGACCTGCTCGACGGGCGGAGCTGGGACGCCGGCATCGCCCGGCTCGTCGAGCGCGGGTACCTCCAGCCCGAGGACCCGGGACGGCTGTCCGACGCGCGCGCCCGCCTGCTCGATGCCCGCGTCGCGCTCCACCGGGTGACCGGCGGGCGATCC
>DASUAS010000079.1:0-17882 GCA_035763625.1 Acidimicrobiia bacterium | reverse complement strand
GACGTCCGCAAGCTCAAGAACCTCGGGCTCACCGAGAGCCTCGAGGTCGGGTACCGACTCTCCCCGAGGGGAACGGCGTACCTCGAGCGACCCTCCCCGTAGCATCCGGGGATGGCCATCGGCTTCGACGACCTCGAAGGGCGGCCCGGGTTCTTCGTCACCCAGAAGCCGCAGCGAGTCACGTTCCTGCCCGAGCCGGAGCGGCGTGAGCGGTGGTGCACCCTGATCTCCGTCGACGACCACCTCGTCGAGCCGCCGCACCTCTTCGAGGGACGGATGCCCGCGCGCTACGCCGACCGCGCGCCACGCGTCGAGGTCGACGACACCGGGATGGAGTACTGGGCGTACGACGGCGGCCGCCACTACAAGGTCGGCCTCAACGCGGTCGTCGGACGTCCTCGCGAAGAGCTCGGCTTCGAGCCGACGCGCTTCGACGAGATGCGGCGGGGCGCGTGGGACATCGACGCCCGCGTGCACGACATGGACCTCAACGGCGTGTTCGCGTCGCTCAACTTCCCGTCGTCGCTCGCCGGCTTCGCGGGTCAGCGCTACCAGCTCGGCGTCAGCGACCACGACCTCGCGCTGGCGGTCGTGCGCGCCGCCAACGACTGGCACGTCGAGGAGTGGGCCGCCACCCACCCGGGCCGCATCATCCCGTGCCAGCTCCCGTGGCTGCTCGACCCCGGAACCGGCGCCGCCGAGATCCGCGCCAA
The DNA here is from genome assembly GCA_035763625.1 of Acidimicrobiia bacterium. Classification (GTDB taxonomy): domain Bacteria; phylum Actinomycetota; class Acidimicrobiia; order IMCC26256; family DASPTH01; genus DASUAS01. The sequence goes on along the minus strand of DASUAS010000079.1, from coordinate 17,169 downwards.
CGCCGAGCGTGGCTTCCACGCGGTGACGTTCCCGGAGCTCCCCGAACGCCTCGGCCTGCCGTCGTTGCACACCGGCTACTGGGACCCGTTCCTGGCGGCGTGCGCCGAGACCGGCACGGTCGTGTGCCTGCACGTCGGGTCGTCGTCGAGCGCGCCGACCACGTCGTCGGACGCGCCGTCGGACACCATCGGCGTGCTGTTCTTCGGCTGGGCGATGTTCGCCGCGGTCGACTGGCTGTACTCGCGCATCCCGGTGCGGTTCCCCGAGCTGCGCATCTGCCTCTCCGAGGGCGGACTGGGCTGGGTCGCCGGACTGCTCGACCGCCTCGACCACGTCGGCCGCTACCAGCACATGTACGGCACGTGGGAGGGCATCGACCTCACGCCGGCCGAGGTGCTGCAGCGCAACTTCTGGTTCTGCGCCATCGAGGACCGCTCCGGCCTCGAGCAGCGCCACCGCATCGGGGTCGACCACATCTGCCTCGAGTCCGACTACCCGCACCAGGACGGCACCTGGCCCGACACCCAGGAGCTGCTGCGGACACAGCTCGCGGGGTTCGCCGCCGACGACGTGCGCAAGCTCACGTGGCAGAACGCGTCGCACCTGTTCGACTTCCCGGTGCCGCTCGCGGTTCAGGAGGATCCGGATGCGTACTGACCTGCCCTTCACGATCGCGGCGGCGCGGCGCATCCTGTACCGCGAGGGCTGCGATTCGAACGTCGGTGGCCACGTCAGCGCACGCGCCGACGACGAGGACGGCGCGTTCTGGGTCACCGCGTTCGAGTACTTCGACCAGACCACACCCGAGCGCGTGTGCAAGCTCGGCTTCGATCTCGTGCCGCGCGTCGGCGAGCTCGCCTTCTCACCGGCGGTCAACTTCCACGCCCGCATCTACGAGACCCGCGCCGACGTCAACGCCATCGTGCACCTGCACTCGCACCACATCACCGTGCTCTCGTCGACCGGCTCCACCGTCGGCATGTACGACGTGTCGGCCGTGCTCTTCCACGACGAGCAGGCGACCTACTTCGACGACGGCGTGAAATCGCACCTCGAGGTGGTCGACGCGCTCGGCGACAAGCGCGTCGTCCTCATGAAGAACCACGGCGCGATCGTCGCCTCCGACTCCATCGAGCACGCCACCATCGAGGCGCTGACGCTCGAGCAGTGCGCGCGCTACCACCTCGAGTGCGTGGCCGCCGGCGGTACCGAGATCCTCGAGGCGGAGGTGGTGGCAGGCAAGAAGATGTACCGCAGGCACTACCTGCCCCAGATGTGGGACGCCAACCTCGCCCGCCTCCGGCGCTCCGATCCCGACCTGTTCGACTCGTCCCCGTCGCTCGCTCCCGCTCGCTCCGTCCCAGGCGGCGGGACGGGTGGAGCCCGCTCCCGCCGCGAGGCCTGACCGGTCAGAACATCGCGACCGGGTTCACGGGGCAGCCGGTGCCGCCGGGGATGCGGAGCGGCGCCACCACGCAGAGGAACGCCCAGCGCCCGTGCTCGACGCACGCCGGTGCCAGTCGCGACAGGTTCACGTTGTCGACCAGGTGCAGGCCCATCCCGGTGATGCCGATCTGGTGCACGGGGAACGGCCAGCCGGCGATGCCGAGGCCGGGCGTCATGTCGGAGATGCCGTCACCCATGAGCAGTGCGACCTCGCGCTCGTGCAGCCACGGGAGGCACTGCGGGTGCAGGCCGGCCATGCCGTCGCGGAACGGGTCCAGGCGCCCGCCCTGCGCGGCCTTGCGCGCGTCACGCCCGCCGCCCACGATCAGGAGGTCGCCGCTCTGCACCGGTGATCCCTGCATCTCCTCGGCCCGCTCGAGGTCGGCGACGGTGATCGCCGCGTTGCCGTCGAGGTGCTCGACGCCCCGCGCCCGCGGGATGTCGAGGAAGACGCCGCGGCCCGCGAGGCCGTCGGCGGTCGCCATCACCGTGTTGCTGAGTGCGCCGGTGCTCTTCACGTCGCCCGCGGGCCGGCCGTTGTACATCTCGCCCCGCACGAACATGTGGCACAGCGCGTCGAGGTGCGTGATGCCCATGCCGTGCACCTCGGTGCCGATGTAGTCGCGGCTGGCCTCGTACCCGGGGATGCCGTTGGAGTCGCGCGCGTCGCCGCTGGCGAGCATGTGGTGGTGGGCCGGACTGGGGGTCTCCGGCGAGGGGTTGACGGGGAAGTCGTGGGCCAGGCTCACCGTGAGGCCGCTACGCACCAGGCCCCCGGCCGCGGCGCGGCGCTCGGGAGTGAGGAAGTTCAGCGCGCCGCGCTCGTCGTCGTCACCCCACCGCCCCCAATTGCGCAGCGCGTCGTAGAGCGCGTCGAGCTGCTGCGGCGTGGGCTGGTCGTCGACGACGGGCACGGTCATGCGCGCAACGTACCGTCCCGGTAGCGTGCCCGCATGCTGCTCGATCGCTTCCGTCTCGACGACCGCGTCGCCGTCGTCACCGCCGCCGGCCGTGGGATCGGCGCCGCGTCCGCGCTCGCACTCGCCGAGTGCGGTGCCGACGTCGTCATCGCCGCCCGCACCGTCGACCAGCTCGACGAGGTCGCGGCGCAGGTGCAGGAGCGGGGCCGCCGGGCGGTGGTGGTGCCGGCCGACCTCTCCGACCTCGACGCGGTCACCGGCCTCGTCGACACCGCGGTGAGCGAGCTGGGCCGGCTCGACATCGTGGTGAACAACGTCGGCGGCTCGATGCCGATGCCCTTCCTCGACACCGACGTCAGGACGTTCGAGGGCGCCTTCCACTTCAACGTGAGCACCGCGTTCGCGCTGACCCGCGCCGCGCTCCCCCACCTCCTCGAGTCGGGCGACGGCTCGGTGGTCAACATCACGTCGGCGATGGGACGCTTCCGCGATCGCGGCTACGTCGCCTACGGCACCGCCAAGGCCGCGCTCGCCCACATGACCCGGTTGCTCGCGGCCGACTGCGCACCCAAGGTGCGCGTCAACGGCGTCGCCCCCGGCTCGATCGCCACCAGCGCGCTCGACATCGTGGTCAGCAGCGAGCCGCTGCACGACGAGATGGTGGCGAAGACGCCGCTGCGTCGTCTCGGCGACGCCGACGAGATCGCCCTCGCCGTGCTCTACCTCGCCTCCGACGCGTCGAGCTACGTCACCGGCAAGATCCTCGAAGTCGACGGCGGCATCGAGGCCTCCAACCTCGACATGCACCTGCCCGATCTCTAGCCCCGGCCTCTGACCCCACGAGGTTGCGTCGTTCGAGCGTGCTCTGCACGTTCTGGTGACGCAACCTCGAGAAGAGAGAGAAGGAACCCGCGTCATGCAACTGTCCGTCGGACTGCCTCCGGGCCCTCGCACGCTCGAGTACGCGCAGCTCGCCCAGGAGCTGGGCTACGAACGCGTGTGGCTCTACGACTCGGCTGCGCTCTACGAGGACATCTGGATCTGGCTCGGCCGGCTGGCCGAGCACACCGACCTCGATCTCGGCACCGCGGTGCTCGTGCCGAACCTGCGTCACGTCATGACGACCGCGTCGGCCATCGCCACCGTCGAGCGGATGGCGCCCGGCCGGCTCTCGTGCGGCTTCGGGACCGGCGCCACCGCCCGCTGGGTGCTGAACAAGCCCGCGCTCTCGTGGGCGACCACGCAGCGCTACCTCGAGCAGTTGCGGGGGCTCCTGCGCGGTGAGGTCGTCGAGATCGACGGCGAGCGCTGCCAGATGATCCACCACCCCGACTGGGCCACCGCCCGCCCGATCGGCACGCCCCTCCTCGTCTCCGCGCTCGGGCCGAAGGGGAAGGGCCTGGTGGAGGAGATGTGCGCAGCGGGCACGATCGACGGCTACATCGGCATGGCCGACGTGGCGGTCGATGCCCCCCGGCGCGTCCTGATGGCCGCCGGTACCGTGCTCGACGACGGCGAGGACGCGACCAGCGAGCGCGCCGCCGGTGCGCTGGGTCCCTGGTACGTCGTGCGCTACCACGGCGTGTGGCAGGCCTTCCCCGACGCGTTGGCGGGCATGCCGGGCGGAGACGCGTGGCTCGCCGGCGTCAACGCCGAACGACCCGAAGGCGAACGCCACCTCGCGGTGCACGAGGGTCACGTCACCAACGTGATGGCACGCGACACCGAAGTGCTCTCCCTCGCCGGCGACGCGCTGGCGACGACCGGCTGGGTCGGCACCGCCGAGCAGATCCACCAGCGCGCCGTCGACCTCGCCGCCACCGGGGCCGACGACCTGATGTACACCCCCGCCGGCGACATCGAGCGTGAGATCCGCGCGTGGTCCGAAGCGGTGCGCGGCTGAAGGTCACCGGAACCCGCCGGGAGCTGCCCTAGGGTGACATCACCGCTTGGACATCCTGCTCATCGGGTACGGAAGAGCAACTTCTGTGACGATCGTCGACGACACCAACCGCCGGTTCCTCTACCAGGCGTATCAGGCGCAGTCGGACGTGATGGCAGCGTGGCGTGGCCTGGCGACGTTCGCGCTGCAGGGCTTCGACCAGCTGGCGGAGTGCAACCCCTGGCTCGCGTCGACCCCACCGGTGCGCCACCTCGCCGCCGGCTACGAGCTCCTCGGCCGCGTCGGGCTCACGCACGAACGTCCGCCGTGGGGCATCGACACCACCCGGGTCGGACGCCGCGAGGTCGAGGTGCGCGAAGCGCCCACCGAGGTGCTCCCGTTCGGCACCCTGCTGCACTTCGCCAAGGAGTCCGACGGCCGCGCCCTCGCACCGGCGCCCAAGGTGCTGCTGGTCGCGCCGCTCTCCGGCCACTTCGCCACCTTGCTGCGGGGCACCGTGCGCACGCTGCTTCCCGAGCACGACGTCTGGGTCACCGATTGGCACAACGCCCGCGACGTCGCGCTCGGCGACGGCACGTTCGGGTTCGACACCTACGTCGAGTACCTCATCCACTGGCTCGAACTGCTCGGTCCCGAGACCCACGTGATCGCGGTGTGCCAGCCGTGCGTCGCCGCGCTCGTGGCCACCGCGGTGATGTCGGAAGCGGGCAACGACGCGACCCCGCGCTCGCTCACCCTGATGGCCGGGCCCGTCGACACCCGCGTCGAGCCCACGATCGTCAACACGCTCGCCACCGGTCGGCCGATCTCCTGGTTCGAGCGCAACGTCATCACGACGGTCCCGCTGCGCTACGCCGGGGCGCGTCGTCCCGTGTACCCGGGTTTCGTGCAGCTCACGTCCTTCGTCACCATGAACCTCGATCGCCACCTCGGTGCCCACCGCGAGCTCTACCGGCAGCTGGTCGAGGGTGACGACGTGGGGGCCCACGTCACCCGTGCGTTCTACGACGAGTACTTCGCCGTCCTCGACCTCACCGCCGAGTTCTACCTGGAGACGGTGCAGTACGTGTTCCTGGAGCACCGGCTCGCACGCGGCGTCCTCGACTTCCAGGGTCGGCGCGTCGACCCCGCCGCCATCCGCGACACCGCGCTGCTCACGGTCGAGGGCGAACGTGACGACATCTGCTCACCCGGTCAGACGTTCGCCGCCCACGACCTGTGCCGCAGCATCGAGCCGATGCGCAAGCAGCACCACCTGCAGCCCGGCGTCGGCCACTACGGCGTGTTCAACGGTCGCCGGTGGCAGCAGCAGATCTACCCGCTGGTGCACGACCTGATCGTGGCGAACGGCTGACGGAGTTCAGCCGAGCTCGTCCAGCAGGCTCTCCAGCGCGGAGCTGGCCGGGTTCTCGAGCCAGATCGTGTGGTCCTCCGGCATCAGGCCCCGCTCGACGGCACGGTTCATCACGCGCACCACGATGGCGCAGTAGCGCGCCGCCGCGCAGATCTCGAACCACTGCGAGTCGGGCACCGAGCGCCCCGATGCGGATTCGTACATCCGCAGCTGGTCCGCCCGCGTCGGGTCACCGGGCGCCCGTTCGACGCCGGCCCACTCGTGCATGGTGCGATCGAACATCAGCCACCAACCCACGTCGAGCTCCGGGGGTGCGATCGACGCCGCTTCGAAGTCGGTGGCGCAGACGGGCGTGGCCTCGCGCCAGATGATGTTGCCCGGGCGCGGATCGCCCCAGCAGAGGCCGACGTCGCTGCACCGCGGCCGCTCGGCCCGCAGCCACGCGAACGCGCGGTCGGCGAGTGGGTGCACCCGGTCGCGGAGCTCGGCGCGGTAGTAGTGCTCCCAGAGGTCGAGCTGCACGTCGAGTCCGGGTGTGACACCCGGGGGCACGAGGAAGTCGAGACCGGCGGCGCGCCAGTCGACCGCGTGCACGCGCGCCACGGTCGCCAGTCCGCGCTCGATCATCGCCGTGCGCTCGGTGGGCGTGAGGTCGACGAAGAACCCGGCCGTCGTGTAGGGCGGGTTCTCGACCGGCACCTCGCCGCCGCAGAACCCCATCACGAAGAACTGCGCGCCGAGCACCGACGGGTCGGCCTCGTACCCGATCATCGGCGCCACCGGGACGTCGGAGTGGGTGCCGAGCGCGTCCATGATCCGGTACTGGAGCTCGATCTCCACCTTCCAACCGGGCACCTGCACCGGGTACACCGGCGGATCGGGCGACTCCGTGCGCAGCACGTACCGCTCTTCGTTGGCGATGCCACCGCGCGTGACGGCCACGTCGACCATGGTCGTGTCGGCGGAGAAGCCGCTGCTCGCCTGCTTCACGCCGAGCAGCTCGACCGCGTCGGCCATCGACACGTGCGCCTCGAGCCAGCCTTGCAGCGGTGCGAGCGACTCCGGGACGGGTTCGGTGTCGCCCATCTCAACCCACGTCCATCGTGCTGCCGGGGGCCGGGTTGGCGACCACGTAGCGCAGGTCGACCGGGGAGGTGATCGCGACGATCACCGCGGTGGCGCAGTCGGGCACGGACATCGCGCCGGGCCCGTTGTCGTGCACGTAGCCACGCGCCTCCCACACCGGCGCCAGTTCGGCGAGCAGCGCACCGTCCCAGGTCTGGTGCACCTCGGTGCCGAGCGTGTTGCCAACCGCGACGTTGCAGAAGCCGATCTCGGGGTGCTCGCCCCGCCACGCCCGCACCAACTCGTCGAGCGCGGCCTTGCTCGTCTCGTACGCCCCCATGCCGGGCAGGGGACGTCCGACCGACGTCGCCGAGATGTACACCATCCGGCCGCCGGATTCTCTGAGCGGCGCCAGGGCGGCACGCGTGACCAACGACGCTCCGAACACGTTGGTCTCGTACACCTGCCGCCACCGTTCGAGGTCGGTGTCGACCAGGCGTACGAGCGGGTCGACCGCAGTGGCGTACACGACCACGTCGAGACCGCCCAGGCGGTCGACGGTGGTGGCGACGACCGCGTCGCACTGCGACGGATCGCGCACGTCGCACACGACGCTGCTGGCGTCGCCGCCGACCTCCACCACTGCGTCGGCCAATCGCTCGGCGCGCCGGGCCGCGAGCACCACCCGTGCGCCGGACGTGCCGAGCTGCACGCCGACCTCGCGGCCGATGCCCGACGACGCGCCCACCACCAGGACGCGTGCACCCTGCAGATCCATGAACCCCCCTCGTCGCAGACCCGGCCACGCTATCGGCCACGCTGGTCCTCTCACTGCGACGGATCGCCGGTTGGCGCCGCCTTCGCGCGACCGCGAGGATGCGGCCATGAGGCTCGACGGCAAGGTCGCACTGATCACCGGATCCACCCGCGGTATCGGCCGCACCATGGCCGAGATGTTCGCGGAGGAGGGCGCCAAGGTCGTCCTCAGCGGAAGATCGGTCGACAAGGGCGAGAAGAACGTCGAGCGCATCCGCGCCGCCGGCGGTGAGGCGATGTTCCTCCCGATCGACGTCACCGACGAGGACAGCGTGCGCGACGGTGTCGCCGCCGCGGTCGACGCCTACGGTCCGATCACCACGCTGGTCAACAACGCGGCCCCGACTGCGTTGGTGAACGTCAGCTTCAAGCCCCTGCACGAGCTCACGCTCACGGAGTGGGACGACATCATCCGCGGTTCGGTCACCAGCGCGTTCCTGATGACGAAGTACACCGTCCCCCACCTGCTCGAAGCGGGCGGCGGTTCGATCGTCAACATCTCGTCGGGCGCGTCGGTGTTCGGAGTACCCGGCCTCGGGCCGTACAGCGCGGGCAAGGGCGGCATGAACGCGCTCACCCGGGTCATCGCGGCCGACTACGGCCGGCAGGGCGTGCGCTGCAACACGATCATCGTGGGGCGTGTGGTCTCGTACGCAGCCGATCGCGGGCCCGACACCACCAAGGAGTTCCTCCGCGTCGGCGACCCGCACGACATCGGGTACGCCGCGCTCTGGTTGGCCGCCGACGAGTCGGAGTGGATCACCGGGAGCGAGATCACCGCCGACGGCGGCGCCCGCTACAACGCGTCGGAGATCTAGACGACGACATCACGCGACGTCTGACGGTCTGCGTTCGGCAGATCGGCTCTAGCTCAGCAGGCCGATCCCCTTCGAGATCAGCACGACGCCGAACACGAGGAACAGCGTCGCCATCACCGCGCTGTTGTGCTCGGTCATCCACTCCTTCAGATCGGCGAGGGTGTGCTGCGCGTGCCCACCGCCGAGGAGGTCGTAGCCGACCGCGAAGATGATCGAGATGCTCGCCACCACCACGAACACGGCGAGCGCGACCACGGCATCACCGGTCGCCAGGTCGAGCTGCCCCAGGCCTGCCGCCGCCCCCAGGACGAGCACGAGGTTCTTCGGGTTCACCACGCTGAGCACCACGGCCAGGCCGAGCGCCTTGACCGGCGAGATGGTCTCGACCGTCGCCATCCACTTCGGCAGCTCGACCGGCGCGCCGGGCTGCGGCCGCTTGGCCCAGTTGCGGCGAGCCAGTCCGAGCAGGAGCACGCCGAGCACGATCTTCCCCCACGACACCGAGTCGGACGTCGTCGTGTCGGTGGCCGCATTGGCGGCGTCGAGGACGAAGTAGACGACCGAGCCCACGAGCGCGATGCCGACCACCCAGCCGAGCAGGAACGCGGGTCCGTTCACCCGCGCCCGGTTCGAGAACAGGATGAGGATGACGGCCACGATCGGAATCGGACTGATGGCGATGCCGATCGCGAACGGCAGGACTTCGCTGATCCCCTGACCCATGGGCGGGATCGTACGGGGCTCACCCGTGCTTGCCGCGGACCTGCCCGCGCGTCATCCTTCCGGCATGCCCGACGCCGACGAGCTGAGCGCGCTCGCCCACCGCCACCTCTGGATGCACTTCTCACGCCTCGGCGGCTACGGCGACGACAGTCCCGTGCACGTGATCACGCGCGGCAAGGGATGCCGGCTCTGGGACGCGACCGGGCACGAGCTGCTCGACGGCCTGGCGGGGTTGTTCACGGTGCAGGTCGGCCACGGCCGCGCCGACCTCGCCGACGCCGCCCGTGCCCAGGCCGAGACGCTCGAGTACTTCCCGATCTGGTCCTACGCGCACCCGCCCGCCATCGAGCTGGCCGCCCGCCTCGCCGCGCTCGCGCCGGGTGACCTGAACCGCGTCTTCTTCACCAGCGGCGGTTCGGAAGCCGTGGAATCGGCGTGGAAGCTGGCCCGGCAGTACTTCCGCGGCATCGGCCAGGGGCAGCGGCACAAGGTGATCGCCCGGCGCACCGCCTACCACGGCACGACCATGGGTGCCCTGGCGGTCACCGGCGTCCCCGCCCTGCGCACGCCCTTCGAGCCGCTCACCCCCGGTACCAGCCACGTCGCCAACACCAACCGGTTCCGTCACCCGGCGGCCGACGACGACGACGCGTTCCTGCATGCGGTCACCGACGAGATCGAGGAGCGCATCCTCTTCGAAGGTCCCGACACCGTCGCCGCCATCTTCCTCGAACCGGTGCAGAACGCGGGTGGCTGCTTCGTCCCGCCCGACGGCTACTTCGCCCGCGTGCGCGAGCTGTGCGACCGCTACGGCGTGCTGCTCGTCTCCGACGAGGTCATCTGCGCGTTCGGGCGGATCGGCACCATGTTCGGATGCGAGCGCTACGACTACCTGCCCGACATCATCACGTGTGCCAAGGGCATCACGAGCGGCTACTCGCCGCTGGGTGCGGTGATCTGTCGCGACTTCCTCGCCGAGCCGTTCCTCGCCGATACCGCGTCGTTCGCGCACGGCATCACCTTCGGTGGCCACCCGGTGAGCTGCGCGGTGGGACTCGCCAACCTCGACGTGTTCGAGCGCGAACAGGTGCTCGACAACGTGCTCGCGCACGAGGCCGGCTTCCGAGAACGCCTCGAAGGGTTGCGCGAGGTGCCGATCGTCGCCGACGTCCGCGGCGCCGGCTACTTCCAGGCCCTCGAGCTGGCTCCCGATCCGGATGGCGACGGCCGCTTCACGCCCGAGCAACGGGAGGCACTGCTCCGCGGCTTCGTCGCGCCCCGTCTCTACGACACCGGGCTGATCGCTCGCACCGACGACCGCGGCGATCCGGTGGTGCAGCTCGCGCCGCCCCTCGTCGCCGGCGACGCCGAGCTCGACGAGCTCGTCGACAAGCTCCGATCCGTGCTCACCGAGGCGTCAGCGACGTTCTGCGTCTGAGCGTGCCACGATGCACGCATGAACTCACCGATCGAATGGCTCGTCGACCTGGAATCGCTCCGCCGTTTCCCGCAGCGGTACGCACGCGCCGTCGACCAGCGCGATCACGACGCGCTGGCCTCGCTGTTCGACCCCGACGGCACGATCGACGGCACCTTCGGGCTCGAGACGGTGCACGACTACCTCGAAGGGATGCGCACGCGCCTCAGCTCCACGGGCACGAGCATGCACTCGCTCGGCGACCCGCTGGTCGATCTGGAGCCGGGCGCCGACACCGCGCACCTCGACACCTACGCGGTCGTCTACCAGTTCCCCGACGCCGACAGCGGTCGCGATCCCTTCACCCTCGGGATGCGCTACCTCGACGACGTCGTGCGTCTCGACGGTGAGGGAGGCCCCGAGTGGCGCATCCACCACCGCACCACCGAGCGCATCTGGATGCGCTGACGCGCCGACCCGTCAGCCCGCGCGCACGAGGCGACCGGGGCGCGCGCCGGTGGCCTCGCCGTCGAGGATGGTGATCTGGCCGCCCACCACCGTGGCCGTGAACCCCTCCGACTTCTGCGACAGGCGCTTGCCGCCGCGCGGGAGGTCGCGCACCACCTCGGGCACGGCCGGACCGACGGTGTCGGGGTCGAACACGTTCACGTCGGCCACCATGCCCTCGCGCAGCAGCCCCCGGTCGGTGAAGCCCCACGCCATCGCCGGCGCGAGCGTGAGCATGCGCACCGCCTCTTCCAGCGTGAACTCCTGCCGGTCGCGCACCCAGTACCCGAGCAGGTGCGTGTGGATCGACGCGTCGGCGATCTGGCTCAGATGGGCGCCGGAGTCGGAGAACGTCATCACCGTGCGCGGGTGGCGCATCACCGCGAGCAGCACATCGGGGTCCTGCGGGTAGAGGCTCGGCTGGATGAACAGCTGACCGAGGTCGGTCTCGATCGCGAGGTCGATCATCGCCTCCACCGGCGTGACCCCACGCCGCGCCGCCACCTCGTTGATGGTCGGGTTGGGTGGCAGTCCGTGCTCGTAGACGCGGATGCCGTCGAAGTCGGGCGTGCGGGGCATGGCCCCGATGCCACGCCAGCGCGAGTAGTCGCCCTCCATGCCCGCGGTGATCAGTCGCTCGCGCACCGACGGGTCGCGCAGCGCGCGCAGCTGCTCGTCGTCGGGCAACGCGCGCACGTCGTGCCACTCCGGGAGCAGGTCGAACGGCAGGCGGGTCTCGAACGAGAGCAGCACGCTGATCCCACGGCAGTGCGACTGGCCGATCATGCGGCCACCGACCGCCGCGACCTGGTCGATGAGGTCGAGCATCTCGTAGCCACCGGGGTTGGTGGCGATGATGCCCATCGTCATGGCGACGCCCGTCGAGGCCGCGAGGTCGCGCATCCGCGAGCGCGCCAGCTCGCGCTGCTCGGGATCGGCCGACAGCACGTGCTCGCTGCCGCCCTCGAGGATGCCGGTGCCGGCGTCGGCCATGACGCCCACGAGCTCGCACAGCTCCGACCACGCCGCCAGGCGCGACGCCACCGGCCGGTCGTCCGACGTCTCGTGGTGCTCGCTCCGCGATGTCGTGAGCCCGATGGCTCCCGCCGCCAGCGCGTCGGCGAGCTGTCCCTTCATCAGCGCGAGGTCGTCGTCGTTCGCCTCCTGCTCGAAGGCACGCTCGCCCATCGCCCAGGTGCGCAGCGCCGAGTGACCGACGTTGGCGGCGTAGTTGATCGCCTTCGGGAGGCGCTCGACCGCATCGAGGTACTCGGGGAAGGTCTGCCAACCCCACTCGAGCGACGCCAGCGCGACGGGATCGATGTCCTCCGCCCGTTCGAGGTTGCGCACCACCAGCGCCCGGGCGTCGTCGCGCACCGGCGCCAGGGTGAAGCCGCAGTTGCCCATCACCGCCGTCGTCACACCGTGCCAGCACGAGTTGGCGCCCTGGGGATCCCAGAACACCTGCGCGTCGAGGTGGGTGTGCCCGTCGATGAACCCGGGCGTGACGACCCTGCCGTCGGCGTCGACCTCCTGGCCACCGCGCTCACGGATGCGGCCCACGCGGGCGATGACGCCGTCGACGATGCCCACGTCGGCGCGGTACGAGCCGAACCCCGAGCCGTCGACCACGCGCCCGTTGCGGATCACCACGTCGTACGCCATCTGCCTATTGTTACCCGCGGATTGATGAGCGCGCATTAACAGAAGCGTGCGTCGACGCGGAGGCAGCAGACGAGCATGACCGGGTTGAGCGCCACCGAGGTCCGGAGCAAGCTCGACCACCCCGTGGTCGACATCGACGGCCACACGGTCGAGTTCTTCCCCGCCCTCGCCGGCGAGCTGGTGAAGGAGGGCGTCCGCCTCGACGGCGAATCGATGCTGCGGCGCACGTCGGGAACGTTCGGGCCCATCGTCGACTGGTACGCGCTCACCCCGGAGGAGCGGGCCGACCGGCGCGTCGCCCGCGGCCCCTGGGGCAACGGCGGCATGGAGCTCGCGCTCGACCGCGCCACTGCCATGCTCCCCCGCCTCCTGCACGAGCGGCTCCCCGAGCTCGGCATCGACGTCAGCGTGATCTACCCGAGCTACGGGTTGCTCTTCGGGCACTTCGACGACGAGCGCGACCGGCGCGGTGCGTGCCGCGCGCTCAACCGGTTCAACGCGGAGGTGTTCGGCGAGCTCTCCGACCGGCTCCTCCCCGTCGCCGAGATCCCGATGCACACGCCCGCCGAGGCGGTCGACGAGCTCGAGCACGCGGCGTCGCTCGGGTTCCGCGCCGTCGTGATGGCCGGCTTCGTGCAGCGCCCGATCGCCGCGGTGGCCGCGGTCGACCCGCAGCTCGCGCAGTACGCGGTGTGGACCGACACCTACGGGCTCGACAGCGCGCACGACTACGACCCGGTCTGGCAGAAGTGTCGCGAGCTCGGCATCGCACCCGCGTTCCACTCGGCGGCGATGGGCTGGCAGAACCGCGCCTCGATCTCGAGCTACGTGTACAACCACGTCGGCATGCTCGGCGAGAGCCACCACGCGCTGGCCAAGTCGCTCTTCCTCGGGGGCGTGACCCGTCGCTTCCCCGACCTCAACTTCGGCTTCCTCGAGGGGGGCGTGGCGTGGGCGGCGTCGCTCTACGCCGACCTCGTCGGTCACTTCGAGAAGCGCAGCGGCGACGCCATGCGCCGACTCGACCCGACCCGAGTCGACTGGGACGAGTTCGCGGCGCTGTTCACCCGCTACGGAGACGAGTGGGCGGCGCACGCACCGCAGCCCACCGAATACCCCGAGCAGGACGTGGCGCTCCTCGACGAGTTCGCCGCGGTCGGCATCGAGTCGGCCGAGGAGATCCGCGAGCTGTTCGCGGTGCCGTTCTACTGCGGCTGCGAGGCCGACGACCCGATGACGGTCACCGCGTTCAACACGAAGGCCAACCCGTTCGGCGCTCGCTTCAACGCGATGTTCGGCTCCGACATCTCGCACTGGGACGTGCCGGTGATGGCCGACGTGCTCGGCGAGGTGTACGAGATGGTCGAGCACGACCTGTTCACCCACGGCGACCTGCGCGACTTCGTGTTCACCAACCCGGTGCGCTTCTACACCCGTGGCAACCCCGACTTCTTCGCCGGCACCGTCGTCGAGGACGCGGTCGCGGCCGAACTGCGGTAGGACGGAGGACTCCATGCTGGATCTGCTCATCCGGGGCGCGCGCGTCGTCGACGGCACCGGAGCGCCGGCGTCCACCGCCGACGTCGGCGTGCGCGACGGTCGCATCGTCGCCGTCGCCTCCGACCATCGAGGACGCGTCGACGAACCCGCGCGTCGCACCGTCGACGCCGACGGTCTCGTGCTCGCGCCCGGCATCATCGACATCCACACCCACTACGACGTGCAGGCGCTGTGGGACCCCGCGCTCACGCCGTCGCCGCTCCACGGCGTCACCACCGTGATCGGCGGCAACTGCGGTTTCTCGATCGCGCCGCTCGCGCCCGGCCACGTCGAGTACGTCATGCAGATGATGGCGCGGGTGGAGGGCATGCCGATCGACGCGCTGGAGGCCGGTCCGGCGTGGGACTGGCAGAGCTTCGGCGAGTGGCTCGACCGCATCGACGGTCACCTCGCGGTCAACGCCGGCTTCCACGTCGGGCACTCGACCATGCGCCGGGTCGTCATGGGTGAGGCCGCCCACGAGCCTGCGACGCCCGAGCAGATCGAGGCCATGGTCGCCCTGCTGCACGAGTCGCTGCGCGCCGGCGCGCTCGGGTTGTCGTCGTCGCTCGGTGAAGCGCACAGCGACGGCGACGGCCAGCCGGTGCCGTCGCGCTCGGCCCAGCCCGACGAGTTCCTCGCGCTCGCGCGAGCCGTGCGCGACCACGCGGGCACCAGCCTCGAGTTCATCCCCGCCATGGGTGAGATCTCCGACGAGCGCATCGAGCTCATGACCGACATGTCGCTCGCCGCCGACCGCCCGCTCAACTGGAACCTGCTGGGGAGCGCGTCACCGACCCCGGTCTACGAGCAACAGCTGACGTCGGCCGACCACGCCGCCGCGCACGGTGCGCACGTCGTCGCCCTCGCACTTCCCGACGTGATGCGCCTCCGCAGCAGCCGCATGCTCTCGTCCATGCCCGGCTGGGGCGACGTGGTGTCGCTCCCCGACGACGCACGGCGCGCCGCGGTCGCCGATCCCGCGGTGCGGGAGCGTCTCCGCACCGGCCTCGACGCGGCCCGGGAGCGGGGTGTCGCCGGGATGATGCAGTGGGACCTGGTGGAGCTCCCCGACGGTCGGAGCGTCGCCGACGTCGCCGCCGAGCGGGGCACCGACGCGGTCGATGTGCTCCTCGACGTGGTCGTGCCCGACGCGCTGCCGCTCACCACCGTGTTCCCGTCGCTCGTGCCACCGATGGGTGTCACCGACGAGAGCTGGGAGGTGCGCGGTGAGGTGTGGCGCGACGAGCGCGTGGTGCTCGGCGGCTCCGACGCCGGCGCGCACGTCGACATCATGTGCCACGCCAACTACCCCTCCGTCGTGCTCGGAGAGCTCGTACGCCGACGCGGCTTGTTCACGCTGGAGGAAGCGGTGCACCAGATGACGGGCGTGCCCGCCGCGCTGTTCGGCCTCCGCGACCGCGGGGTGATCGCCGAGGGCGCCCACGCCGACCTGGTGCTGTTCGACCCCGAGACCATCGCCAGCCAGCCGGCCGAGGAACGGCACGACCTGCCCGGCGGCGCGCTGCGCCTCTACGCAGGTGCAGTGGGTGTCGAGCAGGTCGTCGTGGGCGGCGAGACCATCGCCGAGCGGGGTGTGCTCACCGACGCGATGCCCGGTACGTTGCTCCGATCAGGTGTCGACACCGACACCGTCACCGTTCCCGGCAACCGCTGAGCGACGGTCCAGCAATCGATGAGGGGGAGGCGCCGTGGCTGAGGCCCGAGGAGTTGCGTTCGTCACCGGGGCCAGTCGCGGCATCGGCAAGGCAGTCGCCGTGCACCTCGCCCGCGCCGGCTACGACGTCGCCCTGGCCGCCCGCACCATCCACGAAGGCGAGGAGCGCGAGCACTCGTCGACCGTCAAGCGGTCCGACACGTCGGCACTGCCCGGCTCGCTCGACAGCACCGCGGCGCTGGTCGAGGCCGAGGGCCGTCAGGCGATGTCGGTGTACTGCGACATCACCGACCGGGTCACGCTGGGGTCGTCGGTCACCCAGGTCCTCGAGCGCTGGGGCCGCATCGACGTGCTCGTCAACAACGCCCGCTTCATCGGGCCCGGTCACATGGATCGCATCCTCGACACGCCCATCGACGTGCTCGGCAAGCACATGGAGGGCAATGCGATGGCACCGGTCATCCTGACCAAGCTGGTGCTGCCGCAGATGATCGAGCGCGGGAGCGGCATCATCATGACCGTCACCTCCGGCGCCGGCCGCGGCGACCCGCCCGCGCCGGCCGGTGACGGCGGTTGGGGCCTCTGCTACGGCATGTCGAAGGGCGCGGTCAACCGCCTGGTCGGCATCGTGAAGCTGGAGCACGAGAACGACGGCATCCTCGCGTTCAACCTGCACCCCGGATACATCGTCACCGAGCGCATCGTCCAGGACATGGCCGCCTTCGGCTTCACGACCGAGGGTGGGGCGCCGCCCGACGTCATCGGCGCCGCGGCCGCATGGCTCTGCACCGCCCCCGAGGCCCGCGAGCTGAACGGCCAGTGGATCGAGGGCCAGGAGCTCACCGCGCGGCTCGGTCTGCTGCCCGGTTGGGACGCGCCGTCGTCGGTGAGCGTCCCGGCGGGCGACGGGTTGGATTCGTAGCGGTCAGCTGCGGAGTCAGCCGCGCACTGTCACGGTGTCGGTGTCGCGGCCCGAGCGCAGCACGGTCCCCGCGCTCGCGCCGGTCAGCTCGCCGTCGGTCACCACCTCGGTGCCGTTCACGAACACGTGGGCGACGCCGACGGAGCCGGCGTAGAGGCGCTCGCCCCCGCCGGGGAGGTCGTGGCGGGCGAGGGCCGGTTCGGACGCGACACGCTCGGGGTCGAACACGACGAGATCCGCATGCGCGCCCTCGGCGATGCGCCCGCGGTCGCGCAGCCCGAGCAACCGGGCCGGCGCATCGGTCATCAGTCGCACCGCGGTCTCGAGCGGGAGCAACCGACGCGCGCGGACGGCGTCGCCCAGCACCACGGTCGGGTAGTTCGCGTGGCACATCA
>DASUAS010000078.1:0-34008 GCA_035763625.1 Acidimicrobiia bacterium | reverse complement strand
ACCCTGATGACGCTCACGTTGTTCATCACCGCGCCGATCATGATCGTCGGCGGCGTCATCTTCGCGGTTCGCGAAGACGGCCCGCTGTCGCTCATCATCCTGGTCGCCATCCCGTTCCTCGCGCTCAGCGTCGGGCAGGTCGCGGTGCGCATGCACCCTCAGTTCACGAAGATGCAGAATCGCATCGACCGGGTGAACCAGGTGCTCCGCGAGCAGATCAGCGGCATTCGCGTCGTCCGCGCCTTCGTGCGCGAACCCGACGAGACCGCGCGGTTCGGCAAGGCCAACGGCGACCTCACCGAGACCTCGTTGAAGACCGGCCGGATGATGGCCATCATGTTCCCGGCGGTCCTGCTGACCATCAACCTGTCGAGCGTCGCCGCGGTGTGGTTCGGCGCCGACCGGATCAACTCCGGCAGCATGCAGGTCGGCTCGCTGGTCGCGTTCCTCAGCTACCTCATCCAGATCCTGATGGCCGTGATGATGGGCTCCTGGGTGCTGATGATGGGACCTCGCGCGTCGGTCTGCGCGGGACGCATCAACGACGTGCTTTCGACCTCCTCGTCGGTGGTGCCGCCCGAGCGCGGCGTCACCGAGCTCCCGGGCGCGGTGTCGCTCGAGCTGCGCGATGCCGAGTTCAAGTTCCCCGGCGCCGAGCAGCCGGTGCTGCGCGACATCAACGTGCGCGTCGGCCCCGGTGAGACGCTCGCCATCATCGGGAGCACCGGCTCGGGCAAGACCGCGCTCCTCAACCTCATCGCGCGGCTCTTCGACGTCACCGGCGGACAGGTGCTGATCGGCGGGGTCGACGTGCGCGACCTCGACACCCGCCTGGTCGAGCAGATCATCGGGTTCGTGCCCCAGAAGCCGTACCTCTTCTCGGGCACGGTGGCCAGCAACGTGCGCTTCGGCAATCCCGACGCCACCGACGCCGAGGTCTGGGAGGCGCTCGACGTCGCCCAGGCTCGTGACTTCGTCGAGGCCAAACCCGACCAGCTCGACTCTCCGATCGCGCAGGGCGGCACCAACGTGTCCGGTGGGCAGCGCCAGCGCCTCGCCATCGCCCGCGCCCTCGCGCACAAGCCGGAGATCTACATCTTCGACGACTCGTTCTCCGCGCTCGACCTCGCCACCGATGCCCGCCTCCGCGCCGCGCTGGTACCGGTGACCTCCGAGGCGGTGACGGTGATCGTCGCCCAGCGGGTGTCCACCATCGTGAACGCCGACCAGATCCTCGTGCTCGAGGAGGGGCGCGTCGTCGGGCTCGGCACGCACCACGACCTGCTCGACACGTGCGAGACCTACCAGGAGATCGTCGAGTCGCAGTTCCTCGAGGACGAAGCCGCATGAGCAGCTTCAACGGGAGCGACGGGGACGGCAAGCGCCCCAACGGCAAGAGCCCCAACGGCAAGGGGGCCGGCAACGGCGTGAACGGCGAGGGGTCGTCACCCGGCGGTCGCAAGCGCAAGAACCGCGAGCGCGACGAGATCCCCGAAGCCGGGCAGCGCACCGCGGTCAACACCGGTACCCGCTTCGGCGTCGGCATGCCGGTCGAGAAGTCGGAGAACTTCGGGATCGTGGTCGGCCGGCTCTTCCGGCGCATGCGACGCGAGCGCATCCGCGTCGCATGGGTGCTGCTGTTCGCCGCGATCAGCGTCACGCTGACCGTCATCGGGCCCCGGATCCTCGGTGATGCCACCAACGTGGTGGTCGACGGCATGGTGAGCGGCAAGGGCATCGACTTCGGTGATCTGCACAACCTGCTGCTCAAAGCCGCGGCCATCTACCTCGTCGCCGGCCTGCTCTCGTACACGCAGAGCTTCATCCTCGCTGGGGTCGTGCAGCGCTCGATGCACCACCTGCGCAGCGACGTCGAGGACAAGCTCAACTCGCTCCCGCTCTCCTACATCGACCGACAGCCTCGCGGCGACCTGTTGAGCCGGGTCACCAACGACATCGACAACGTGGCGCAGAGCCTGCAGCAGACCTTGAGCATGATGCTCACGTCGATGCTCACGATCATCGGCGTCGTCATCATGATGATCTCGATCTCGCCGTTGCTGGCGGTGATCACGCTGGTCACGGTGCCGATCTCGCTGGTCACGATGAAGCTCATCACCGCTCGGTCGAAGCAGCGCTTCATCGCGCAGTGGCGCTACACCGGCACGCTCAACGCCCACATCGAGGAAGCGTTCACGGGCCACAACCTCGTGCGGGTGTTCGGCATGCACGACGAGGTGCAGGCGCGCTTCAACGAGCAGAACGAGCTCCTCTACGAGTCGAGCTTCGGGGCGCAGTTCATCTCCGGCTGCATCCAGCCGGCGATGATGTTCCTCGGCAACCTCAACTTCCTCGCCATCGCGGTGATCGGTGGTCTGCGCGTCTCGTCGGGCCAGCTCTCGGTCGGCGACATCCAGGCCTTCATCCAGTACTCGCGCCAGTTCACCCAACCGCTCACCCAGCTGGCGTCGATGGCCAACGTCTTGCAGTCGGGCATCGCATCACTCGAGCGGGTGTTCGAGTTGCTCGACGTCGAGGAGCAGAGCCCCGACCCGGTCGCGCCGCTCACCGACCCCGACCCTCAGGGCCGCATCGAGTTCGAGCACGTCACGTTCTCGTACAGCCCGGTCAAGCCGCTCATCGAGGACCTCGGCCTCGTGGCCGAGCCCGGCGCCACCGTCGCCATCGTCGGCCCCACCGGTGCCGGCAAGACCACGCTGGTCAACCTGGTGATGCGCTTCTACGAGCTCGACGGCGGACGCATCACCCTCGACGGCAACGAGATCTCGCAGATGCGCCGTCACGACCTGCGCGCCAACGTGGGGATGGTGCTCCAGGACACCTGGCTGTTCGAGGGCACCATCCGGGAGAACATCGCGTTCGGCAACCCCGAGGCCACCGAGGAGCAGATCGTCGCCGCGGCCAAGGCCACCCACGTCGACCACTTCGTGCGCGCGCTCCCCGACGGCTACGACACGGTCGTCGACGACGAAGGTTCGAGCGTCTCCGCCGGCGAGAAGCAGCTCCTCACCATCGCCCGCGCGTTCCTGGCCAACCCCACGATCCTCATCCTCGACGAGGCGACCAGCTCGGTCGACACCCGCACCGAGGTGCTCATCCAGAAGGCGATGGCCGCGCTTCGGAGCAACCGCACGAGCTTCGTGATCGCGCACCGGTTGTCGACCATCCGCGACGCCGACACGATCCTGGTGATGGAGAACGGTGCGATCGTCGAGCAGGGCAACCACCGCGAGCTGCTCGGACGCGACGGTGCGTACGCGCGCCTCTACAACAGCCAGTTCGCCGGCGCCGCCATCGAGGTGGACTGACCGTCTCCCTTCCTCCGTCGCTCGCGTCCGCTTGCTCCGTCCCGCGTTGGAGACGACGTGGCACGTCGCGGTGCTCCGCAACGCCGGTCCGTGCTGAGCGGTCAGCCGATGGCGCGGAGGTGCGCGATCCGGGGGTCGGTGGCGCCGAGGTAGCGCGAGAGGATGCCGACGACCCGGTCGGTGTCGAGCGTGCCCGCCGCCACCATCTCCTCGAGGTCGGCCCAGTCCTTGGTGCGGTCGAAGAAGGCCTTGAACACCGCGAGGTCGACGCACGCGAGGAACGGGACCTCCACGCCCGCGAACGGTTCGTGGCGGCACCGCCGCGCCACCTGGTCGTGGAACTCCGTGGTGTTCACGAAGACGTCGACCGGCGTGTCGTCCCACCAGAGCCGGGCCTGCCCGTCTCGCTCGAGGAGCGCGCGGTCGGCGTCGGACCACGCGACGCCGTCGGGGAGCGCCGCGAGCAGCTCCGCGGTGCGCGACGGGTCGACGAACACGTTGAGGTCGATGTCGATGGTGCCCCGGGCGCGCTGCGTGCACCACGCGAGCGCGAGCGCGCCACCGAACGCGTGTGGGATCTCGGCGTCGTCGAGCGCGGCGTGGACGGCGACGATCTTCTCGACGAGCGAGGCCACGGCTCAGGCCACGAGCGCCGGCGCGCGCGGGAAGACGGGGAACTCGAGCATGGCGGCGTGGCGGGCGGGGAACTGCTCGGCCAGTTCGAGCACCGCCGCCAGCTCCCGCCCGCGGGCGGCCCGGTCGGCACCCCCCACGGCCGGGGTGAGCTCGACCGCGAGCTCGTAGCCGGCGGCGCGCACGATGCGAGCGAGGGTCTCGACGGTCGGGATCTTGCGCCCGGTCTCGTAGGCCGACAACGTCGAGTGAGAGGTCTCGGCCCGGGCAGCGAGCGCCCGGAGGGTGAGGCCGGCCCGCTGGCGGGCCCGGCGCAAGGTCGCGGCGGCATCCATGCCCCTATGGTATCCTATCGGAGACCATGAGTCGAGGGAGCGGCGGACGAGGGTCGTGCGAGGCGCGGCCCGGGACCCGTTCGGCGAGGTGCTCGTGGAGCGGGGCCGGCCCCGGGGCGCCTCAGGCCGGGATCGGTCGGAACCGGATGACGGTCATGCCGTCGCCGACGTGCTCCCACACCGGCTCGAGTCGATCGCCGATGCGCAGCGCGTCGACGTCGCAGTCGACGATGTTGGCGATCATCCGAGCCCCTGCACCCTGGGTGCCGTCGAGCTCGACGATGCCCGACGCGTACGGGACCGCGTCGTGCAGCATCTTCGCGAGCGGGTGGCGCACGATGGTGAAGCTGTAGAGCACGCCCGTGCCCGGCAGGTCGACCCACTCGACCTCGCGGTGCTGGCAGACGAAGCAGACCGGTGGGGGCGGCAGACGGAACGTGCCGCAGTTCGTGCAGCGCGGCGCGACCAGCCGCTCCTCTGTGGCCGCGTCCCAGAAGGGCCGGGTGGAGTCGTCGGCGTGGTGGTCGGTGAGGATGGTGGGGAACACGCCCGGCTCGGTCATGCCGCGCTCCTCGCCAGCAGGGTGCCGCTCACCGGCAGCGCCGCCGGTCCGCCGGTCACGAGGGCGATCTCGGCGCCCTCCACCTGGTTGATCGCGGTGCCGCGGATCTGCTCCACCGCTTCGCGGACGTGGGTCATGCCGATGATGTAGGCCTCCGAGAGGTTGCCCCCGTGGGTGTTGACGGGGATGGTGCCGGTGGGCCAACGCATGTTGCCCTCGGCCACGAACGGCCCGCCCTCGCCGATCGGGCAGAACCCGTAGTCCTCGAGCTGCATGACCACCAGCGGTGAGAAGTGGTCGTACAGCAGGGCCACGTCGACGTCGGCGGGCGTGACTCCGGCCATGTCGAACAACCGCTTCGCCACTGGCCGGTGGCCCGACGAGGCGAACTCGTCGTCGGGGGCCTGGAAGTAGCGGAAGATCGCCGGACCCCAGCGGCCGGTGCCGCCGTGGGCCGACGAGAGGATGTACGCCGGCGGCTGGCGCAGGTCCTTCGCCCGGTCGGCCGACGTCGTGACCACCGCGATCGCACCGTCGGTCTCCTGCGTGTAGTCGAACAGGCACATCGGGTCGGAGATCATCCGGGCCGCGAAGTACTCCTCGCGCGTCAGCGGTTGCTGCTGCAGCGACGTGGGCCGGCGGATCGCGTTCGCCCGCTGCGAGATGGCGACTTCGGCGAAGTGCTCGCGGGTGGTGCCGTAGAGGTGCATGTGACGCTGCGCGAGCACGGAGAAGCTGTGCCCGGGCGACAGGAGTCCGGCGTTGGCGCTGAACGCCACGCTCGGCGAGACGCCCCGACCCCCGCCGTAGGCGCCGCCGCCCTCCGACATGGTTGCGTAGGCGAGCACGCCGTCGACCTCCGAACCACCGAGGCGGCGGTGCAGCTGCTGCAGCGACATCACCGACACGCACACGTTCGCCATCCCGGCGTGGATGGCGGCGGCGGCGAGTCCGAGCGCGCCGGCGCAGCCACCGCCCCCCGACGTCAACGACGCCGCGAACCGCACCTCGGGCACGCCGAGGATCGCCGCCACCTCGGCCGGGTCGCAGGCGAAGGAGTAGATCGCGAAGCCGTCGAGGTCCTGCACGGTCAGGCCGGCGTCGTCGAGCGCACCGAGGATCGCGGTGCACATCATCGACGTCTCGGTCTCCGGGTAGGACTGCCCGCGCTTGTAGTACGGCGTCGCACCGACGCCCACCACCGCGGCCTGGTTCTTGATGCTCATCGAAGTGAAAATAGGGTTCTCACAATTGCCCGGTCAAACCCGAGCGGTCAGGTCGTCGGCGTGAACGCGCCCAGGCGGTCGATGCACTCGACGGTGAGCGCCGGGATCTGCTCCCACGCCGCGCCCGCGTCGCCACCCGACTTCACCAGCCGCTTCATCAGCAGCGCGGTGGCGGCTGCCTCCTTGTAGCGGATGAGGCAGTGGAACCACTCGAGGTTGGCGGGCACCGCGCCCGACTCGTCGACGTAGGCGTCGAGCAGGGCCTGCGCGGTCGGCATGCCCGTCGGCCCCGGGTTGCTCGCCATGGGGTGCTTCGCGTCGTCGGTGAAGAACAGGAACCACGCGAGGTCGAGCCGCGGGTCCGAGAGCGACCAGATCTCCCAGTCGATGAGCGCGGCGACCTCGGTGCCGTCGCAGAGCATGTTCCCGAGGCGGTAGTCGCCGTGGCACACCGCGTCGGGAAACGCAGGCGGCATCGTGTCGACGAGCAGCTTCTCGGCCTCGAGGTAGCGCTCGCTCATGCGCTCGTCGACGGTCTCGAACGCGCGCGTCCAGCGCTTGATCTCGCCGTCGAGCGTGTAGCGCTTCTCGTAGCCGAGGCCCACGGTGTCGGGGTCGACCCGGTGCAGCGCGGCGAGCATGCGCGCGGCACCGAACGCGCGCTCCGGGATCTGCGGCCGCGTCGCCGGTGGCACCTCGGTGAGGATCGGTTCGAGGCACTCACCCGGGACGATGTTCATCGCGTGGAAGGGCGACACCTCGGGCGGCGTGCCGTCGTCCTCGAAGTACACCGCGGGGACCCGCACCCCGGGGGCGCCGGCGAGCGCCCGCATGAGGCGCGCCTGGCGGGCGACGTCGCGGTTGCGCACCGGCTCGAGTCCTGGCGGCGCGACCTTCAGCACGATGCGCTCGCCCGCCACCGGTCCGCCGGTGACCAGGGCGGTGAAGGTGAGGCTCGACGCGCCTCCGGTGAGCGGCTGCACGTCGGAGACCGCGCACCCCGGCGCCCACGTCTGCGCGGCGGCGGTGGCCCGTCGGGCGAGGTCGTCCAGGTCCAATTGGTCGGTCATCGGCGCATTCTGGCGACCCGTCCCCGACCGTGCAACGCAGCCACGTCGGCGCTGACGTCGGCCTGCATGACCGATCCGCCCGATGGGTACGCGCGCAGCGGACCATCTCCCACCGACCGGAGGAGTGTGGCATGACGACGCACGCGGAACCGATGTTCACCACGGTCGGGAGCTCGCACCTCGGCCGGCCGTCCCTGCTCGCCCGGTACGCCTCGCTGCCCGATCTCCGTCACGCCATCGACACGCTCGAGGGTGAGGGGATCGACGGCGACCATCTGGCCCTCGTCGCTCCCGAGGGCGCCATGCCCGGCGGCACCGAACGCCAGCGCGCCGACTCCAGGCTGCTGTCGCACATGATGCGCTACCTCGCCGCCGGAGTCATCCTCGGCGCGCTCGCCGGCGCCGCCTTCGGTGCCGCGTTGACCGGCCTGATCGTCCTGATCTTCTCCGACCTCGACGCGTCGGGTTGGATCGTCCTGCTGATCACGGCGTGGTTCGCGGCCGGTGGGGCGGTGCTCGGGTGCTTCACCGTGATCTCGCGCGTCGTGGGCTTCTCCGAGTCGTGGCCACAGACGTTCGAGGACGAAGCCGACGGGCCGGTGTGGCTCGCGGTCTACGAGGACGTCGACGCGCCGGACGACCTCGGATCGCGCACTCATGCGCTCGAGATCGTCACCGACCCCGCGCCACTCCAGCCGGAGCGCTGACAGCAGCAAGGCCGGAACGCCAGAGGTCAGCGGCCGTGCGGCTCGGCCGACTGCTGCAACGCGGTGGCGAGCTGCGCACCGTCGACGCCACAGGAGCGCATGGCCGGGAAGATCTCCGATTCCTCGAATTCGACGTGCCTACTGACCGCGTCACCCAGCTGGGCGAGCAGCTCACCGAGGCGTTCGGGCGTCGCGGAGTCGTCGAGCTCCGCCACCATGGTCGCGATGTCGGCGTGCTCCTGCGCGGCGCGATCGGCGAGATCGTCGCCACCGTCGACGTAGCGACGGAGCGCCGGGTAGAGCGCGGCCTCCTCGATCTCGGAGTGGCGGGTCAGGAGCTCGCCGAGCTCGCGGACGACCGGTGCCTCCTCGTCGCGGAGCAGATCCTGGAACTGCGCTTCGATGGCGCGGTGGTCTTCCTCGAGCTGCCTGTACCCGTCGTCCATGTGTCCTCACGTTCCGCGGGTCGTGGCTCTGCCACGTACCCGGTGTTCCCTTGCGAGAAACCCACCGCGGCCGTATCTCCGGAGTCCCCGGTGCCGTTGTACACGCGGTGGTACGAGAGCGCGGGGAGCTGGATCCGGCCGTCACCCTCATCGGCGACATCGACGTCACCAACGCGGCCAAGCACGGCGATCTCCTGTGCACGCTGGTGGACCTCGCCGAGGTGTCGACGCTGCTGGTCGACTGCAGCGAGCTCGCGTTCCTCGAGTTGGCGGGTATGGCGATGATGGTCCGCGTCGACCGTCACGGCGCGACTCGCGGCACCGAGGTGTGGTGGACCGGGGTGAGGGTGCAGCACCGGCGGTTGCTCGAGCTGGCCGGGCTGGATCGTCAGCTCAAGCTGTGCCCACCCGACGCGCACCCGGACGCTCACCCGGACGCGCACCCGGACGCGCCGCCGGACCGACCCGGTCCCTGAACCAGGACGCGTCGGCCACCGCGGCACCGCCGACGTCGTTGTTGAAGTAGACGTACGCGTCGGCACCCTCGTCGGCCCAGGTTGCGATGCGCGCCGCGGCGCGCCAGAGCCTCCGGCCGCCGTAGCGACCGGTGTACGTGCGCGTGAGGGCCTCGGGTCCGTGGAACCGCACGTACGTCCAGTCGGTCGTGCGGACCCACGGATGGTGCTCGAGCAGGTCGTGGATGCACAGCGCGGCACGATGCCGCTCGAGGACGGCGTACACGTCGTCGTGCAGCCACGACGGCTCCCGCACCT
This sequence comes from Acidimicrobiia bacterium, assembly GCA_035763625.1. Taxonomy (GTDB): domain Bacteria; phylum Actinomycetota; class Acidimicrobiia; order IMCC26256; family DASPTH01; genus DASUAS01. The sequence goes on along the minus strand of DASUAS010000078.1, from coordinate 24,927 downwards.
CGACGGCCCAGCGCAGCGACCGCGGTGCGACGGAGAGGAACTCGTCGAGGCGATCGACGTCGCGCCGCCACCGCGGCGGCAGCTGCACCAACGTCGGGCCGAGCGCGTCACCGAGACGACAGACGCGGTCGAGGTGGTTCGGCAACCACGACGACGCGTCGCGCAGCTTCATGCGGTGCGATCCGAACGCGCCGAGCTTCACCGCGTACACGAACCCAGGTGGCGCCTGGTGACCCCACGACTCCGCCGCCGCCGGGGTCGGCAACCGGTAGAACGTGGCGTTGAGCTCCACGGTGTCGAAGCGGGTCGCGTAGTGCTCGAACCACCGACGCTGGGGGAGATCGGCCGGGTACACGGGCCCGCGCCAGTCGCGGTACACCCAGCCCGAGCACCCGACCCGGACGCGTCCTCCGGTCATGGCTCTGAATGCTGCGCGGCGACGCGGAGATCGCGCACCAGGGCGTCGAAGGCCACGTCGCGCTCGGGCGGCTTCGTGCGCAGCACCGCCGACGGGTGGATGGTCACCAGCGTGTCGTAGGGAAGCTCGTCGTGCGCGGGCAGCACCTGACCCCGGTCACGCGTCACCCGGACCTTCGGCCCGAGGACCGCCTGGGCCGCGGTCGCACCCAGGAGCACGACGAGCTCCGGGCGGAGGGCCGCGAGCTCCGCCTCCCACCACGGGGCGCACGCGCGCACCTCTTCCCGCGTGGGCTTCTGGTGGAGGCGAACCTTTCCGCTGCCGCGCTTCCACTTGAAGTGCTTGACCGCGTTGGTGACGTACACGCGGTCGCGGTCGATGCCCGCCGCGGCGAGCGCCCGGTCGAGCAACCGGCCGGCGGGACCGACGAAGGGATGCCCGTCGAGGTCCTCCTTGTCTCCTGGCTGCTCACCGATGAGCACCAGCCGCGGCCGCGCCGGTCCTTCGCCGAAGACGGTCTGCGTGGCGCCGCGGTACAGGTCGCACCTCGTGCAGTCGGCCGCCTCCGCGCGCAGACGGGTGATCGACGCCACCGCACTCACCCGGGCAGCGCTCACGACGGTCCCGGACCGGGACCCATGTTCCAGTACGTCCACGCCTGGCCCGGGACCGTGCAGCCGATGTCGACGAGCGCCTGCGTGACCTCGGCGATCACGTGGTGGGCACCGTCCTCGTTCCCGGTGACGACGATGCCCCCGACGCGGTTGAACGCGAACGGCCGACCGTGGTCGTCGGTCTCCGAGATGAGTGCGTCCATGCGCTCGAGGACGCGCGTGGCGACGCTCGCCGGTTGCCCGAGCCACGCGGGTGTCGCGAACACGAGGATCTCGGCGTTGGGTCCGAGCGACAGGATGGCGGGCCACTCGTCCCCGTCGCCTTCGTCGTTGGTCCCGCCCGGCTTCACGTCGTGGTCGACGACGCGCACGACGTCGACGTCGACCTGGTCGCGGCGCAGCGCTTCGGCCACGACGTCGAGCAGGGCATCCGTGTTCGGCCGTTCGGGACTGCGCTTCAACGTGCAGTTCACGGCCAGCGCCCGCATGGCTCGCTGCGTACCCGTCGGCACCGCTCGCGAACCGTGCGCAGTTTCGACGGTGCGACGCGCCGGGCATGCTGTCACGGCGTGAGCTTGCGCCAGATCCTCTCCGACGCGGCCGATCGAGTCGGCCGTGACGCTCGGCTCGACCGGTTGGCGGGCCCGGTCGGCGATGCCGTCCGGCAGGCGCTCGGCGGCCAGCCGGCCAAGGACGTGCTGAGCGGGACCTGGCTCGGCCACCCGCTGCACCCGGTGCTCACCGACCTGCCCATCGGCTTCTGGACGTCGGCGTTCACGCTCGATCTCGTCGGGGGCCGCAGGAGCCGCCGCGCCGCGACCCAGCTGGTCGCGTGGGGCGTGCTGAGCGCGGTGCCGACCGCAGTGACCGGTGCCGCCGACTGGGGTGACACCACCGGACCGGCACGGCGCGTCGGCCTGGTCCACGCCACCGCGAACAGCGCGGCGGTGGCCTGCTACGCCGCGTCGTGGTGGTCGCGCGTTCGTGGTCGTCACGCGCGCGGCGTCGCCCTCGGGCTCGCCGGCGCCACCGCCGCGACCGTTGGCGCCTACCTCGGCGGGCACCTGATGGCCAACCTCAACATCGGGACCAACCGGAGTGCGTCTCCGCGGCCGCCCGCGGAGTGGACGCGGGTCGCGTCCGCTGACCAGGTCACCGAGACGCCGCGGCGAGTGCTCGCCGGCGAGGCCCCGGTCGTGGTGCTGCGCGACCACGGTGTGCTCCGTGCGCTCGACGCGCGCTGCCCACACCGCGGTGGGCCCATGGACGAAGGCGACGTGCGCGACGGCTGCATCACCTGCCCGTGGCACGGCAGCGTGTTCCGGGTCGACGACGGCGAGCTCGTGCAGGGCCCGGCGACGGTCGACCTCCCGGTGTACGAGTGTCGGGTGCTGGGCGACGCGGTCGAGGTGCGCGCGGGCTGACGCCGGGCGTCAGGTGGGTGTGCCGAGCGCGCGCCGGAACAGGTCGAGGGTGCGTTGGCGGGCCTCGGCTCGGGTGCGCGCCACCGGATCGCGATCGAGCCGCGCCCGCATGTGCGCGCCGACCACGGCCTGGATCGCGAGCGCGTCGGTCTCCGGGTCGGCGTGCGGGAACACACCCTGGGCCCTCCCTGCCTGCAGCAGCGCGACGAGCGGGGCGCGCTGGGCGGCGAGGCCCGCGTTCTTCACCTCGGTGAACCCCTCGGCGCTCGAGACCTCCGCCGAGGAGAGGACGACGGCGTGACGCAGCCGACGCGCGTCATAGACCACGGCCAGGTTCTGGTCGATCCACGCCTCCAGGGCGGCGAGGGGGTCCGGTGCCGCGGCCACTGCCGCCGCGAGCGTCGCGTTCACGCGGTCGCAGTCGACGCGGTACATCTCGAGCACGAGCTCGTCGCGCGACCGGAAGTGGCGGTAGAACGCGCGCGTCGAGAGGCCCGCGGCGCGCAGGACGTCGTGGACCGACGTCTCCTTCGAGCCGTCGCGCTGGATCAGCTCGTACGCCGCCCGCACGATCTGCTGCTTCTCGGCGCGGTACTTCTCCCGGCGCGCCGGCGACACGCGTCGGTCGGCGCCCACCGCGGCTGCCTCCGAGCGCATCGTCCGAGGTTACGCGAACAGCGTTTTCACTTCCCGGGCCTCGTAGGCTCGCCCTCCGTGGTCATGGACGGCGTCGACCTCACCGACCTCGACGAGTTCGCCGACGGCTTCCCCCACGACGTGTTCGCGCGGCATCGGGCCGAGGCGCCGGTGTGGTGGCACGAGCCCACCGGGCACACGCCCGACCACGAGGGGTTCTGGTCGGTTGCCTCCTACGCCGAGGTGCTCCACGTGCTGAAGGAGCCGGCCACGTACTCGTCGGAGACCGGCGGCGACCGACCGTACGGCGGCACGCTGATCCAGGACCTGCCCGTCGCCGGCGTCGTCCTCAACATGATGGACGACCCACGTCACGGCCGGATCCGCCGCCTCGTGAGCAAGGGGCTCACACCGCTCACGATCCGTCGACTCGAAGGTGAGCTCCGCCGGCGGACCGGCGCACTCCTCGACGCCGTGCCCGACGGGGAGCCGATCGACTTCCTCGTGCAGGTCGCCGCCGAGCTGCCGCTGCAGATGATCTGCATCCTCCTCGGCGTCGCCGAGGACGACCGTCACGAGCTGTTCGCCGCGGTCGAGCCCGGCTTCGACTTCCGCGCCGGCAACGGGACCGAGCGCGAGCCGGCCGCCTTCGACATGATGGAGTACGGGCGCGCGCTGATCGCGGAGAAGCGCGTCCGTCCCACCGGCGACATGCTCTCGATCGTGGTGCACGCCCAGCTCGGCGACGAGGATCCACCGGGCCTGACCGACGACGAGCTCTACATGTTCTTCAGCCTGCTCTTCGCCGCCGGTAGCGAGACGACGCGCAACGCGATCGCCGGTGGCGTGCACGCGCTCGTCCGGCATCCCGCGCAACTCGCCGCGCTGCGAGACGACCCTGCGCTCATGGGGACGGCGATCGAAGAGATCCTGCGATGGACGACGCCGTCGCCGTCGAAGCGCCGCACCGCCACCGCGCCGGTCCTCCTCGGTGGGCACCGGATCGAGCCGGGCGAGAAGGTCGTCGTGTGGGAGGGCTCGGCCAACCGCGACGAGCTCGCGTTCCCGCACGCCGACGCGTTCGACATCACCCGTGACCCGAACCTCCATCTCGGCTTCGGGCACGGCCTCCACTTCTGCCTGGGTGCCAGCCTGGCCCGGCTCGAGATGCGGGTGATGTACGACGAGCTGCTGGCGCGCTTCACCGGGATCGAACCCGCGGGCGCCATCGAGTGGACCCGCAGCAACCGCCACACCGGCATCCGCCACCTTCCCCTGGTGCTGACCCGCTGAAAGACGGCCGCTGCACCCTCGCCGACGAGGTTTCGCTGATCAGGCACCTCTGCGGTGCCCGAGTCACGCAACTTCGCCGACAGGGCGAACTCCGGAGGTCAGTGTTCGCGCGGGACGGCGTAGCGCTCGGTGTAGGCGGCGAAGCGCTCCGCCAGCGCGGCGGCGTCGAGGCCGTACTGCGACACGTCGTAGTGGTGGGCGCCGAACTCGCCGCGTGGGTGCGCGTCGACGTAGGCGACCACTGCGCACGCGCCGGTGTCGTCGAGCTCGTCGCCGACCGCGCGGTAGATCGACGCGACGGTCGCCGCGGGGTCGGTCACCAGGTCGGCGTAGTGCACGTCGACGATCGGGTGCTCCGGGTGCGCGTCGCGGAACGTGTCGATGCGACGCACCGACTCCTCGAGCATGGCGGGCCAGTGCGACGCGATGTACGCGCTGTGGTCGGCGTCGGTGAACGTCGACGAGAGCGTGCTGATCAGGCTGCAGACCGACGCGGTCAGCACGACCGGATCACGGTGCAGCAGCACGAGACGCGCGTCGGGGTACACCGCGGTGAGGTGCTCGAGCGCGAGCGCGTGGTGCGGGCTCTTCAGCGTCCACCGCCCGCGTACGCCCCCGCTCTGCAGCACCTGCAACACGGCCCGGTGGTACTCGTACGCAGAGCGCTGGTCGACGTCGAGCAACCACTCGTCGTAGCCGGGCACGTTGGCGATCGCCTCGTAGGTGAGGCTCTTGAAGTCCTGGCCCATCACCGTGATGCACTCGGTGGCCTCGTCGGCCTGCTCGTGGTGCACCACCTCGATCTGCGGGTTGATCTGGGCGAGCATGGCGTTGCTCGCGTGCACCGCGTCGACGCGGGGCCCGTGCCGGTGGTCGGCCGGCGTCGGCGGCGGCACGCTGTCCCCCGCCTCCCACAGGAGCAGCGCGCGGTTGCGCGGGTCCTGGTCGAACAGGCGGCTCAACAGCGTCGTCCCGGCGCGGAACATGCCGACGACGACGATCGGCGCATCGATCCCCTCCTCCCGCACCTCGGGATGCTGCGCGATCCAGTCGAAGACGCGCAAGCGGTTCGACAGCGAGCCCACGAGCATGCCCGGCATCGCTGCCGTACCGAGCTCGTTGAGCTGCGCGTCCCGTTCCAGCGACGCGCAGAGGGCGTCGAGACCGGGGCGGAACGTGTCGGGACCGAAGTCGTCGAGCCCCGTCGCCGCGCGCGCCGCGTCGAGCAGCGCGTCGGGCTCGAACGCGGTCATCGACGGGTGACGTCGACCACGGTGCGGCCGCTCGTGCGACGATGGTCGTGGTCGTCGAGCGCGGCCGCGACCTCCTCCATGCCGATCACGCGCCCGATGACGGGCCGGATCTTCCCCGCGCGCACGAGCTCGAGCAGCGCCGCGTGCACCTCCTGGCCGACCGACGGCGGGAAGGTGTTGAGCCCGAAGCGGCGGAACTCGACGGGCATGTCGTTGTAGCCCATCATCACGCCGAGCACGGAGAAGTTGCCCATCGACACCTTGCGCAAGGGGCGCCCGGTGAGCCCCGACTCGGGGTCGTCGTTGAACCCGACCGCGACGTAGCGACCCTCGCGCGCCATGCACGTCCAGACCGTCTCGGTGCCCTCACCACCGATCATGTCGGCGCACACGTCCGCCCCGTGCTCGTGCGTGAGCGCCATCACCCGGTCGAAGAGGTCCTCCGACTGGTGGTCGATCGGCTCGGCACCGAGGCTGCGCACCAGCTCGCCCTTCTCGGCGCCGCCGGCGACCGCGACCACGTGCGCGCCCGCCGCCGTGCCGAGTTGGATCACCGCGGTGCCGACGGCCGACGCCCCCCCGATGACGAGCAGCTCCTCCCCCGCCTGGAGCTTGGCTCGGCGTTGCACCGCGAGGTACCCGGTGTGGAACGGCAGCGTGAACGCGGCGGCCTCGACGTCGTCGAGCTCGGGCGGCGCCTCGAACACACCGTTGACCCCCGCCAGCGCGAAGTCGGCGACGCCACCGAACGACTGCACGGTCGTGGCCACCACCCGGCGCCCGACCCACTGCTCGCCGCCCTCGCCGGCCGCGGTCACGACGCCGCACACGTCCATGCCGATGGTGAACGGCACCTGGCCCATCACGCTCGCCACCGTCCCCCGGCAGCGGGCGATGTCGCCGAAGTTCAGCGACGCGGCCGACACCTCGACCAGCACCTCGCCGGCTCCGGGATCGGGCGTCGGGATGTCCTGGAGCTCCAACGCCTCCAGCGGCGCGGCGTGCTGCACGACTCGGACTGCTCGCATGGGTCGCTCCCCCCGGGGTCTCGGATGCGCGGCACCGTATTGAGCCGACCTGCTTAGTGTCAAGGATCCGACGCGGCCCGGCAACGTAAGGTCCGGCCATGACGACGATCTCTGAAGCCTTCGACCTCACCGACCGGGTGGCCCTCGTGACCGGCGCGGGGCGCGGCCTCGGCCGGGCCATCTCCGCCCGCCTCGCCGAAGCCGGCGCCACCGTGGTGTGCGCCGACATCGACCACGCCACCGCCACCGACACCGCGTCGATGATCCGGCGCGACGGCCACCGCGCTGCGCCGGTGCAGCTCGACGTCACCCGCCGAGCTGACGTGGAGGCGCTGGTCGAGCAGATCGTCGCCGACCAGGGTCACCTCGACGTGATGGTCAACAACGCCGCCATCATCGTCGACGGCCTCGTGCTCGACACCTCGGAGGAAGAGCTCGACCGTGTGCTCGCGGTGAACTTCAAGGGCGTCTTCTTCGGGTGCCAGGCCGCGGGCCGTGCCATGGTCCGCCAGGGATCGGGGTCGATCATCAACCTCGCGTCCGGCGCGATCGACATCCCCACGCCTTCACTCGTCTGCTACGCGACGGCGAAGGCCGCGGTCGCCCAGCTCTCGCGCACCCTCGCCATGGAGCTCGCCCCTCAGCGCGTGCGCGTCAACGCCATCGCACCGGGATGGATCGACACGCCGATGAACGAACGGCACGCGCGTCGCGCCGACGGCACCCTCGACGAGGCGCAGCAGGCCGCGTACCGCGAGCAGCGGGCCAAGCTCTCGCCGATGAACATGGCCGGTGAGCCCGACGACATCGCGTTCGCCGCGCTCTACCTCGCGTCACCGGCGGCGAAGTTCGTGACCGGTATCGTGATGCGACCGAACGGCGGCTCGACCATGCCGTGGTGAGCGAGGACGGGCCGCCGGGCCCGGCGCGCGTCACCGGTCCCATCGTCGGCGATCGACCGCCCTGGGGTGCGCCCGCCGTCGACCTGGCAACGCGGGGCTACGTGCTCGAGGAGTACGTCCTCGACGGCACCGCACGCGCGTTCCACCTGGTCGACGAGCCGACGCCCGACGGGCGCTGGTCGGTCGCGGAGTACGCCCGGGCGCCGTACCGCACCCGGCTGCTCGTGCTCCGTCCGCAGCACGCGGCCGATGCCAACGGCACCGTCGTCGTCACGTGGCAGAACGTGTCCGCGGGCTACGAGAGCGGCGCACCCGACGACGGCGAGATCTACGAGGGCTACACGTGGGTCGGGGTGAGCGCGCAGGAGGTCGGGTTCTACGGCTTCCCCACCGGGATGGAGCGCATGGCCTCGCGCCGCGGTCTCCCGCTGCTCGAGCACGATCCCGAGCGGTACGGCGACCTGCACCACCCGGGTGACCAGGCCGCGTTCGATCTCTTCAGCCAGGCCGGCCGCGCGCTCGCGCCCGACCGTCGACGCGAGCACGACGTCGATCCGCTCGGCGGCGTCCCGGTGGAGCGCCTGATCGCGGCGGGCGGATCGCAGTCGGCCATGCGCCTCGCCACGTACCTCAACGCGATCCACCCGGCCGAACGGTGCTTCGACGGCTTCCTCCTCTCGGTGTGGGAGGCGCGCGCACCGCGCCCGGAAGAGGGCGTCCTGCCGATGGGGATGCGCACCGCGCTCCGCACCGACACGCCGACGCCGGTGATCGTCGTGAACAGCGAGTTCGAGAGCACCCATCTCGCGCAGGTTCCGTGCGTCGACACCGAGTGGCTGCGGGTGTGGGAGGTGGCGGGCACGCCGCACGGCAACGCCCGGAGCCGGCTCGACGAAGTCGACCGACGAGGACGCGTCGCCAACCCGCTGCGGTACACGCCGGTGCACGACGCCGCTCTGCGCGCGCTGCACCGCTGGTTGGCCGACGGCGTCGACGCACCACACCAACCTCGCATCGAGATGGACCCCGGCCCTCCGCTGCGCATCGACCTCGACGACGCCGGGAACGCGCGCGGCGGCGTGCGCCTCCCCGAGCTGGAGATGCCGACCGCGTCGTACCGGGGCGTCGCCATGGGCACCGGACGGCTTCCATTGTTCGGCGCGGCGACGCCGTTCACCGACGACGAGCTGCGGGCGCGCTACGCGAGCCGCGACGACTACGAGCGCGGATGGCACACGGCGGTCGACGCGCTCGTCGCATCCGGCGCGCTGCGACCCGAGGACGCGCCCGCGCTGCACGCCCGAGTCGTCGACGTGAGGTTGCCGTTCTGACTGCACGGCGAACTCTTGGCCCTCAGTGCCTCCCAGCGGTGCTGAAAGCCAGAAGAACATCTCCCGTGTTCGGATCGACGCCGCGAGCCGGGTCAGCGACGCCAGGACTCTGCACTACGCGACGAGCACCGGCAGCTTCTCCCAGCCGCGCACGGTGCTGGTGTGCGCCTGCTCCGCACGGTCCCAGTCGACATCCCACTCGGGGAAGCGTTCCAGCACCTCGTCGAGCGCCACGCGACCCTCGAGTCGAGCCAACGCGGCACCCAGGCAGAAGTGGATCCCGTAACCGAACGAGAGGTGGTGGTCGATCTCGCGGTGGATGTCGAAGCGATCGGCATCGGGGAAGTGGCGCTCGTCGCGGTTGCCCGCCGCGGTGAGCAGGATCATCACGTTGCCCGCCGAGACCTGCTGCCCGTGGTGCTCGACGTCTTCCTGGACGTAGCGAGCCTGCACCGGCGACGGCGCCTCGTAGCGGAGCAGCTCCTCGACCGCGTTGGGCACCAACGACCGGTCGTCGACCAGCTCGCGCCGCTGGTCGGGATGCTCGGCCAGCAGCTTGCCGGCCCACCCGATGAGCCGCGTGGTCGTCTCGTTGCCGGCGCCGGCGAGCAGGCCGACGTAGCCGAGGATCTCTTCGCGCGAGAGCGTCCGGCGCACGCCGGTGTGATCCTCGAACTCGGCGTTGAGCAGCTCGGTCATCAGGTCGCCGGACGGATGGTCCATGCGCCAGTCGATGTAGTCGGCGAACGCGTCGCCACTCGTCAACATCGCGCGACCCTGCTCCGGTGGCGCGCCCTCCTTGAGGCGGAATCCCTCGTCCATCTCGTCGCGGAGCGCCTGCTGGTCCTCTTCCGGGATGCCGAGCAACATGCCGATGGTGCGCATCGGCATCTGCGCGCCCAGATCGGCGATGAAGTCGAAGCTGCCGGCACCGACCATCGGGTCGAGGCTCTCGGCGCAGAAGGCCCGGACCTTCGGTTCGAGGTCGGCGATGCGGCGCGGGGTGAACACGCGCGACAGCAGCGAGCGGTGCACGTCGTGGGTGGGTGGGTCTTCGAACAGGATGCTGCCGGGCGGGATGTCGATGCCCTGCTTGATGATCTCGAGCACCGACCCGCGACCGGACCGGTAGGTCCGCCAGTCGACCGAGCACCGCTCGACGTCGTCGAAGCGGCTCACCGCGAAGAAGTCGTACTTCTCGTTGTAGTAGAGCGGCGCCTCGTCGCGCAGCCGCGTCCAGACCGGATACGGATCGGTGTCGATCTCGAAGTCGTACGGGTCGTAGTAGATCTCGTCGCTCATCTCGACGCTCCCCCCGAAGCTCGTACTGCAACGACGTTACGCGCTACACCCGCCGTCTGCCCTGCTGATCACCGCGCCGCAGGATCTGCGCGACCACCCGCATCTCGATCACCGCGGTGACGATGATGCCGAAGAACCCGATCACCTGGAGGGCGGTCGCGAAGTCGTCGTCCTTCTGGACCAGCGCGGCGGCGACGAGCAGCACGCCGGAGACGAGCATCCCGAGCACTCCCATCGCGGCGAAGATGATCCGGTCGACCCATTCGTCGACCACGTCGCGGTCGGCACCGGCGAAGCGCTCCACCCGCATGCTGAGACGACCGCGGCGCAGCTGGGTGGCGATGGCCTCGACGTGCGCGGGCAGCGTGCGCAGCGACGGCAACGCCCGGATGACCTCCTTCTGCAGCTGCTGCTGGAGCATGTCGGACTGCTGGTCCGCGAGCTGGGGCAGGAGCGCGGTGGCCTCGTGGGCGATGTTGAACGACGGATCGATGGTGCGCAGCGTGCCCTCGAGCGTGAGCAGGGCGCGTGAGAGCACCGTCATCGCGCCGGGGACCTCGAGCCCGTGGCGCTGCATCACGTCCAGCATCATGCTCATCGCCTGCGGGTCGAAGCTGCCGGAACCGAGTCCTTCGGTGAGCACCAGGCCGATGTCGGCTTCCAGCGCGCGGCTGTCGCCGCCTTCGTCGCCACCCGCGAGGTGGTTGGTCGCACGCGCGAGTACCACCGGGTCGTTGAGCTGGAACCCGATCGCCATCTCCTGCATCGCCTCGAGCACCAGCGGGCTGAGGCGTCCCACCGCACCGAAGTCGAGGAACCAGAGGCGGCCCGACGGGTCGACGAAGATGTTCCCGGGGTGCGGGTCGGCGTGGTAGAGCCCGTCGCGCAGCACCTGGTCGAGGAACGACTGCAGCAGTCGTGACGCCAACACGTTGGCCGGTTCGGGCGTCGCCTCGACCGCGGCCCGGTCGGCGACGGTCACGCCGTGGATCTCCTCCATCACCAGCACACGTCGCGTCGACAGCGCCTGGTACACCTTCGGCGCCGCGATGCCCGCGTCGCCCTCGAGGTGCTCGAGGAACGCGACACCACTCGCAGCTTCGGCGCCGTAGTCGAGCTCGCGCTCCAGCGACGTGATGAGCTCCTCGGCCAGGCGCTTCACGCCGAGCTGGCGAGCCGCTTCGACGCGACGTTCGACGAAGCCGGCAGCCATCCGCAACACCGCCGCGTCGCGGTGCACGACGTCCTCGATGCCCGGGCGTTGCACCTTCACCACCACGTGCTCGCCGGTCTTCAGCACCGCGCGGTGCGTCTGCCCGATCGATGCTGCCGCGAGCGGCTCGAAGTCGAACGACGCGAACTCCTCCTCGACCGACGCGCCGAGCTCGCGCTCGATCACCTCCCGCACCTCGTCGGCCGGCACCGGGCGCGCCGCCGACTGCAGCTGCTCGAGCTCGGTGGTGATGGCATCGGGGAGGAGGTCGCTGCGGGTCGACGCGATCTGCCCGAACTTCACGAACATGCCGCCGCAGTCCTCGAGGGTGAGCCGGAGACGTCGGGCGAACTCGGGCGTGACCACCTTCGACGACGAGGCGTAGTGCTGGAGCCCGCGCTTGCGCGCGTACCGGAGGATCTCCCGGAAGCGACCGAGGGGTGCGAGGCGACGCTTGATCGTGGCGATCGGGTGGACGAGCCATCGGAGCCGGCGGTGCTTGTCGTGCCGGGGCTTGAGGATCACGTCGAGGATGAGCCCGACGAACATCGAGATGAGGACGCCGAAGAACAACGCGAGGGGCAACACGTCCTCGAGCTGTCCGGTGGTGCGGATGTCGTGGTTCTCGATCACCGCGGCGACGGCGACGCCGCCCACCCAGCCGAAGAACCCGGCGACGAACGACCGGCCCCAGCCCCGGTGGACGCCGAGCAGCCTGCTGCTGAACCAGCCGACGACGATGATGAACGGGATCCCGTAGACGAGCAGGGCTCCGAGCCCGAGGTTGATCGTCACGTCGGCGAGCACCCGGGGATCCTACGGCGGCGCAGGCCGGTGTCGTCGCGGGTGACGCGGCTACCGTGCGCCCGTGACCTCGACGATCGAACACCGCGCGGCCACCGACACGCCCGAGGAGGCCGCCTTCCGCGCCGACGTGCGAGCGTTCCTCGACGCCAACTCGGTCGCCAAGCGGGAGCGCAGCCCGTGGGCGCTGACGTACCACACCGACCAGGACGCGGCGCGCCAGGCGTTCGACGACGGCCGCGCCTGGCAGGGCACGCGCTATGCCGCCGGCATGACCGGGTTCACCTACCCGAAGGAGGTCGGGGGGCAGGGCGGCGACGCCTGGCAGGAGCGCATCTACGAAGAAGAGGCGGCCCAGTACGAGGCGTCGTCCGGCTTCATCCGCTCGACGATCATGATGCTCGGCCCCACCCTCATGGCGTTCGGCACCGACGAGCAGAAGCGTGAGTTGATCCCCCGACTGCTGTCCGGTGAGGACGCATGGTGCCAGCTCTTCAGCGAGCCCGGTGCCGGGTCCGACCTCGCCAGCCTCGCCTGCCGCGCGGTGCGCGACGGCGACGAGTTCGTGATCACGGGGCAGAAGGTGTGGAACTCGGCTGCGCAGTGGTGCGACCACGGCATGCTGCTGGCCCGCACCAACCCCGACGTGCCCAAGCACCACGGGATCACGTTCTTCCTCGTCGACATGCGCAGTCCGGGCATCGAGGTGCGGCCGCTCATCCAGCCCACCGGCGCCTCGCACTTCAACGAGGTGTTCTTCGACAACGTGCGGGTGCCGGTCACCGACGTGCTGGGCGACATCGACAACGGATGGCCGGCGGCGCGCACGGTGATGGCCAACGAGTCCGCCATGATCGGCGGGTCGTCGAACACGACGTTCGCCAACCTGGTGCGCCTGGCACAGACGTTCGACCGCACCGGCGACCCGGTGGCGCGCCAACGGCTGCTCGAGTGCTACGTGCGCGAGCGCACGCTGGGCCTGCTCGCCGACCGCATCATGGGTGCGATCCGCCGACGGGAGCGTCCGCCGGTCGACCCGTCGATCCTCAAGCTGTCGATCGCGCTCAACAAGGCGGTCAGCGGGAACGTCGCGGTCGAGCTGGCCGGCGCCGCCGCGCTGCAGACCGACGACGAGATCGGGCGCTGGGTCGGCTCGGAGCTGATGAGCCGCTACGGCATCTCCATCGGTGGCGGCACCAACGAGGTGCAGCGCAACAACCTCGCCGAGCGCGCCCTCGGACTCCCCAAGGAGCCGACCGCGAGCAAGGACACCCCCTGGAGCCAGCTCCTCCGCAGCTAGCCCCCTCGCGCGCGTCCGCTCGCTCCGTCCCAGGCGGCGGGACGGGCGGAGCCCGCTCCCGCCGCGCTACTCCCCCACTTCGGCAAACCGGGCGCGGAGCCAGCCGCCGATCACGTCGTGCGCGAGCGCGGCGGCCGGGAAGTCGAAGTTGACGAAGCCGTGGGGCTGGCCGGCGTAGCAGACCTCCTCGACGTCGACATCGTCCTCACGCAGGCGCGCCGCGTACGCGCGGCCCTCGTCGCGCAGCATGTCGCACCCACCGAGGATCACGAGCGCGGGTGGCAGGTTGCGCAGGTGCTCGGCGTGGAGCGGCGCCGCGTACGGGTCGTCGTCGAGATCTCGACCGCTGGAGTAGGCGTCCCAGTACATCGTCGCCGCCTTCTCGTTGATCACGAGACCGTCGAACTGCTCGCGCGACGGGAACCGTTGCGTGCCCGATGTGCCCGGGTAGATCAGCACCTGCCCCGCGAGACCGACGTCACCCGCGTCGCGGAAGCGCAACGCGAGCGCGGCGGACAGGTTGCCGCCCGCGCTCTCCCCTGCGATCGCCACCCTCGACGCGGGCACACCGAACGTCGACGCGTTCGCGACCGTCCAGCGCGTCACCGTCTCGCAGTCGTCGAGGCCGGCCGGATACGGGTCCTCGGGCGCGAGCCGGTAGCCCACCGAGACGACCACCGCACCCGACCGGTGGCACAGCTCGCGGGCGACGTTGTCCATGATCCCGATGCTGCCGAGCACGAAGCCGCCGCCGTGGAAGTACACGACGAGGCCGGTCGGCGGCTCCTCGTCGCGGTAGATGCGCACCGGGATCCCCTCCACCTCGGAGTCCTCGATGCTGGCGATCTCCACGTCGCTCGGCAGGGAGAAGTCACCTCGCGCCAGCGCGAGGATCTCCGGGTCGAGCGTGTCGAGCACGGTGTTCCGCTCGGGGTTCGCCTCGAAGAAGTCCTTCACCCACGGGTCGAGCACGCCCTCGTCACCGGTCACCGTCATGCTGTCCCCCTTCACCGGACGCGGCGACACCGTACGCCACCCGGTGCGTTGACGACTCCCACGGATTCGTGACATCGTGCTGTCACCAATCTCGCCAGCCGAAGACGCGCGGAGGACCACGATGACCATCGACTTCACCGGCGGGCTGACCGACGACCGCGAGTACGTCTTCGCCGAGCAACCTGCCGACCCCGAGATGCGCGAGTCGGTGAACACCTGGGTGTGGGACCAGGGCCACGAGCTCGGCATGCCTCGCATCGGCGTCGAGGCCGTCGCCGACCAGTGGGAGACCCACGACGTCCAGTTCAACCTCGCGTTCGCCGACGGGCGCGTCCTCAACATGTTCGGCGCGGGCAAGGTGCACGACCCGCTCGGTGCCGACGGCAAGCCGCGCGTCCTCGGCGCGGGCCCGATCGAGTTCGAGCTCGTGAAGCCGTTCGAGCACTGGAGGGCGCGCATCCAGGGTGACGCCACCGTCACGTCGATCGAGGCGCAGATCGCCGGCGCGCAACCGGGCTCCGGCACCGGCGAACGCGTCCCCGTCGAGCTCGAGTACGACATCCGCTCCGCCGCGCCCCCGTGGGAGAGCGGTTCGCTCCTCGAGCAGGCGGGTCGCGTCCTCGCCACGCAGGAGGAGGGCGACCTCATGGGCGGTCCTCGCTTCGAGCAGCTCTTCCGCACGACCGGCACGTTGCGCGTGGGCGACACGGAGTACCCGCTGCACGGCGGCGGCCTGCGCATCCGCCGCGCCGGCGTCCGCCGCCTGGCCACGTTCCGCGGCCACGTGTGGCAGTCCACCGTGTTCCCCAGTGGTCGTGCGTTCGGGCTCTGCCTCTACCCGCCGCGCGACGACGGCAAGGACACCTTCAACGAGGGGTTCCTGTTCGAGGGCGACGGCGAGCTGATTCCGGCGTGGGTCACCGACGCGCCGTGGCTCCGGTCGCTCGAGCCCAGGGGCCAGGACACCACCGTCACGCTCGAGACCGGGGACGGGCGCACCGAGACCATCAAGGGCACCACCGTGCTCTCGACGTGCATGGTGATGAACGCGGCGAGCGCTGGGAACGACGGTGCCGCCCGGGGCATGGGTAACTTCCGGTTGCAGCAGGCCATCTGCCAGTACGAGTGGGACGGCGAGACCGCCACCGGCATGATCGAGCGCTCCTCGGCCGACGGCGACGTCACCTGACCCGAACCTCCCAGTTCTGGCGTGCCCGGACCCTCAGATCGGAGTGTCGCGGTACGCCGAAGCGGGGTGGCCGGGCCGGTCTTCGGGCGCGACCAGCACGCAGTGGGTGCCCGAGTAGATCGTCGGCATGCACTTGTTGCAGTGCACGCACAGCGACTCCGCAACGTCGCCGCCCTGCCAGCGTCGCAACAGGTCGGGCTCGCGCAGCAGGGCTCGGCCCATGGCGACGAACTCGAAGCCGTCGGCGAGCGCCGTGTGCACGGTGTCGAGCCGGTTGATCCCACCGAGCAGGATCAACGGCATGTCGAGCGCGTCGCGGAACTGGCGCGCGTAGGCGAGGAAGTAGGCCTCTTCGAACGGGTACGACGGGAGGAATCGCTTCCCCATCAACTTGAACCCGGTGCGCAGGGGCTGCGGGAAGGCCTGCGCCATCTCCTCGATCGGCGCCTCGCCCCGGAAGAGGTACATCGGGTTCTTCAGCGAGCTGCCCCCGGTGAGCTCGAGCGCGTCGAGCACGCCGTCGGACTCGAGCAGGCGCGCGGCCTCGATGCTCTCTTCGAGCCAGATCCCACCGGGGTAGCCGTCGGCCATGTTGAGCTTGGCGATCACCGCCACGTCGCGGCCGACCGCGTCGCGCACCGCGCGCGTCACCTGGCGCGGGAACTCGGCTCGGTTCGCCACGGTCCCGCCCCAGCGGTCGCGGCGCTTGTTCAGCGCGGGGCTCAGAAACGCGCTCAAGAGGTAGTTGTGGCCGAGGTGAAGCTCGATGGCGTCGAAGCCCGCGTCGCGCAGCACCACCGCCGACGCGCGGAAGTCGTCGGTGATGCGGGCGATGTCGGCGTCGGTGACCGCCTTGGTGAACTTCATCGCCATCGGGCTGAAGATGCGCGACGGCGCGAGGCCGGTCGCACCGGTCCCCGCCGCGACCGGACCCGCGTGGCCGAGCTGCGCCGACACCGCGGCGCCCTCCGCGTGCACCGCGTCGGCGAGCTCGGCGAGCCCGGGGAGCGCGTCACGGTTCACGACGATCTCCGCCGGTGCGCCGCGACCGTCCTCCGACACCGCGGTGTACGCGAGCGTGGTCATGCCCACGCCGCCGGCGGCCACGACCCGGTGGAAGTCGACCAGCCGGTCGCTCACCCGGTTGTCGACGGCCATGCCCTCGAACGTCGCCGCCTTCACGAAGCGGTTGCGCAGCTGCTTCGGCCCGAGGCGCGCCGGGGCGAACGGGTCGATCGTGGCGGCGTCCACCGGTGTGGTCATCGCGCCATCATGCCAGCGGGATCTCCCCGGTGGGCACGCCCGCCCAGGGCAGGGGCGGGTCCTTCGGGATCACGGTGACGTCGGCGATGCGAGCGTCGCTCCCGAGGACCAGCTCCACCGCGTCGGCGATGGCCTCGGGCGGCTCCAACGCACCGGACGCCACGCCGAGCCCGGCCCAGCGGGTCATCTGCTCGAGCGCGGTGGGATCGAAGTTGGTGCCGGTGCCGGCCCGGTCGGTCGGACCGACGAAGACGCGCACGAACCCGACCTCGGGATGCTCGACCCGCCACGTCTCGACCATGCGGTTCAGCGCCGCCTTGGTGGCGGTGTACACGCCCAATCCCGGCCAGACCGCCCCGATGCTCGACACGGACGTGAGGTACACGAAGGAGCCGGGCCGCGCCTTCACGTGCGGGAGCGCGTAGCGGGTGAGCAACGCGGCCCCCATCACGTTGGTCTCGAACGTCGTGCGCCACCAGTTCGCGTCGGCGCTGTCGAGGGCCACGAGGGAGATGGCCCCGGTCGAGAAGATGACGTCGTCGAGTCCTCCGAGCTGCGCGACCGCGTCCTGCACGACCTGACGGCACTGCTCCTCGTCGGTGACGTCGCACGCCAGGCCGACGGCGCGCCCGTCGACCTCATCGGCCGCCTCCTCGCAGACCTCCTTGCGCCGGGCGGCGAACGCCACGTGCGCACCCGCGCGGCAGAGCTGCTGCGCGACGACGCGACCGATGCCGGCTGACGCACCCATCACCAGCACCCGCCGTCCGACCAGTCGTCGGTCCGCCATCGTCGCTCCCCTCGCTCCGGAGGTCGTGTCGTACCACACCGGCCCCCGCCCGGCGGGACCGGCCGGTGGGGCACGACGAGGTTCCCGGTGCTACCACTGCCGGGTACGCCACCTGCAGCGGCGTGGCCGCGATCTCGACGTGGACGCCGCACGAGCGGCGTGAGAGGAGCACGAGTGAGCGACGCCCGAAATCGACGAGACGAAGGCCTGGACGTACCGCTGCTCCCCCGGCACGCGGTCACCACGCTCGACGAGTACCTCGGCAGCGACATCGGCGGCCTGGGACTCCGCGCCGCCCTCGACCTCGGACCGTCGGGGACGATCGACGTCATCGAGCGCTCCGGGCTCCGAGGTCGGGGCGGCGCGGGCTTCCCCACCGGGAGGAAGTGGCGCACCATCGCCAGCGCGGCGTCGCCCCGGCGCTACGTCGTGTGCAACGCGGCCGAAGGCGAGCCGTCGACGTTCAAGGACCGCGCGTTGATGCGCGCCAACCCGTACCAGCTGCTCGAAGGCGTGCTCGTCGCCGCGTTCGCCATCGGCGCCGACAGCGTGTACCTCGGGCTCAAGGCGAGCTTCGAAACCGAGCTCGAGCGTGTGATCCGCGCCGCCGCCGAGATGCAGGACGCCGGAATCTGCGCTGACTGCGAGATCAACGTGGTCGAAGGGCCGGCCGACTACCTGTACGGCGAGGAGACCGCACTGCTCGAGGTCATCGAGGGCCGGACCGCCCTTCCGCGCCTGTTCCCGCCATACGAGCACGGGCTCTTCGCCAGCGACATCGCGACCGGCTGGGAAGGCAGCGCGCCGACCGGTGCACAGGGTGGGCGTGCCGCGAACCCGACCCTGGTGAACAACGTCGAGACGCTGAGCAACATCCCGTCGATCCTCGCGCTCGGCGTCGACTGGTTCCGCTCGCGTGGGACGGCCGAGTCCCCCGGGACCATCGTGTGCACGGTCGCGGGCGACGTGGTCGCCCCGGACGTCGGCGAAGTCGAGCTCGGCACCCCGCTCGGCGAGGTGATCGACTCCGTCGGATCCGGCGTCGGGCGCGGGCGCTCGGTCAAGGCCGTGCTCCCCGGTGTGGCGGCCCCGTTCGTGACCGACCTGTCGATCCCGGTGTCGTACGAGGGCTTCGAACGCGCGGGGTCGGCCATGGGCGCGGGTGGCTACCAGGTGCTCGACGACACCGCGTGCATGGTCGGTGCCGCGCTCGCGGCCTCACGGTTCCTCGCCACCGAATCCTGCGGGCAGTGCCCGCCGTGCAAGCTCGGCAGCACCGAGATCACCCGACGCCTGGAACGCCTCGAAGCCGGTCAGGGCGACCAGGGCGACGTGGAAGCCATCGATCACTGGGTACGCCGCGTCAGCGACGGGAACCGCTGCTACCTCGCGGTGCAGGAGCAGCTCGTGGTCGGTTCGGCCATGGCCACCTTCGCCGACGAGGTGACGGAACACGTCACGCTCGGGCGATGCCCCGCGCCGCGCCCGGTCGTGCTTCCCCGCCTCGCCGATCTCCACGACGGCACGGTCCGGCTCATCGCACCCTGAGCGATCCTGCGGCCAACGCTGAGCGAGTCAACGCGTCGGCCGCTCGAGCGAGCCGATGAACCGCTCGACCACCCGGCCCCACGTCGCCGGCTTCGGCAGCTCGACGTCCCACGACTCCAGGAGTCCCAGACCGAGCTCGGTGGCCCACAGCATGGTGAGCACCGCATCCATGTCGACCGCCGGGTCGAGGCCTTCGACCTCCTGGAGCTCGTGGTAGATCGCGTTCCACTCGGCGAGCTTCGTGGTCTGCAGCTCGTGGAGCTGGCGCTTCACCTCGGGGTCGATGCGGGCGGCGGCCGCCGCTTCCACCAGGAGCGCGCGCAACCCGGCCCGCGACCGGTACGACTTCCACTGCCGCTGCATGTAGGTGCGCAGGCTGTCGCGCCCGTTGCCCCCCAAGTACAGGTCGCGGGCGATGTGGTCGGCGATGGCGGCGACGAGGAGGTCGGCCTTGTTGCGGAAGTGGCCGTAGATCGCGCCGCTCGTGACCTGCGTGCGACGCGCGAGATCACGCACCGACACCGCGCCGTAGCCCTGTTCGACGAAGAGCTCGTACGCCGACTTCACGAGCGCGGCCCGGGTGGTGCGTGCCTTCTGGGTGAGTGGCACGGTGGCGGTCATCGCTCGGCGAACGGCTTCGAGTCCATCGTGTCGAGCACCACCTCGAGCTCCGAGAGCAGCAGCACGCCGCCCACTCGGCGCACTCGCCCGTTGACGATCGCGGTGGACAACGGCGACACCCCGCCGACGATCTGCGACACGAAGATGTACGACGAGAACCTCGCCTCGTCGCCGTCGTGTTCGACGACGTGCACGTTGGTGCCGTTGTGGCGCAGTGGGTACGGACTGTGCCGCCGATGGTCGGTCTGCCACGCCATCACCGCGTCGCGCCCCGAGTGATCGGCGCGGACGAACTCCTCGTAGTCGGTGGTGCCGGTGTCGGTGCGGCACGAGAAGTGCGCGTCGTCGGTCAGCAGTCCGGCGAGGACGTCGAAGTTGCCTTCGTCGTAGTTCCACCACCAGCGACCGACGAGGTCCTGCACCGCGCCGGGTTCGATCATCGTTGCTCCCTCATGTGCGTGCGGCGCTCACTTCATCATCCCCCCGGACACCGACAGGTCGTCGCCGGTCACGAATGACGACGCATCGCTCACGAGGTAGCAGACCGGGCCGACGATCTCCTGCGGATCGGCGATGCGCTTCAGGAACGTGCCCCCCGCGACGAGGTCGAGGAAGCCGGGCTGCGTCTTCGCCCCGCCCTCCATCATCTCGCTCATGAACGGTCCGGGCGACAGCATGTTGACCCGCACGTTCGCCGGAGCCCAGTCCATCGCCATGCTCTTCGTGAGGTTGAGCAAGGCAGCCTTCGACGACCCGTACGCGCAGATGTTGGCGCCCCCCGAGTACGCGGCCATGGTCCCGATGTTCACGATGCTGCCGCCACCCTGCTCGCGCATCGTGGGGTACACGCACTGGCTGGTGCGCAGCGGCCCCTCGACGTTCACCGAGAACACCTTGCGCCAGTAGTCGAGCGTCATGTCGGCGGGCGCGATGCGGGCCGGGTTGATGCCCGCGTTGTTGACGAGACCGTCGATGCGTCCGAACCGTTGCAGCACTCCGTCGACGAACCCCGGGACCGCGTCCCACTCCCCCACGTGGCAGGCGAGGCCGAGCACCTCGGCACCGGTGGCGTTCGCGACCTCCTTCGCCACCTCGTCGCAGAGGTCCTGCTTCCGGCTGCTGACCACGACCGACGCGCCGGCACGGGCGAGGCCCTCCACCATGGCCCGGCCGATGCCCTTCGTGGATCCGGTGACGACCACCACCTTCCCGCTGAGGTCGAACAGCTCGGCGGTGTCTCGCAGCGTCATCGTGCAGTCATCCTCTCGTCACGGCCGGGAGCGGGTCGCCCGTCCGGGTGAAGCACTCCTCGACGTTCCCGCCCATGAACCACGCGCGCAGCTCCCCGTCGAGGTCGTCGAGCGAGTCGCCGTAGAGCGCGATCGGCTCGGCGTTGCCCTCGAAGTGCGGGTAGTCCGACGACCACACGAGTTGCTCGGGCAGTTCGGTGAGCACGTCGAGCGCGTCGGTGTCGCCGAAGCCCGGGAGCGGGGTCGATCGCACGTTGCGACGCAGCATGTCGCCACCGGAGACGTCGAACGGCCAGTCGCCCAGGGCAGGTGACGGCAGCGCCTGCCGCTCGAGGGTACGGAAGAACGGAGGGACCCAGTTCACGCGCATCTCCTCGAGCACGACGGTCAGGTCGGGGTGACGGGCGAACACGCCCCCGTAGAGCATCCCCGCGATCAGGTTCTGCGCCGCGTGCACGCGCTGCGTGTTGGCCAGGCGCACGAGACCGCCGATGCCCGCGCCGCGCTCGTCGCGCCAGCTGATGTCGGCCCAGCCGGTGAAGTCGGTCGCAGTGTTGCCCACGTGGATCACGACCAGCATCCCGAGGCCGACCGCGGCCTCCCACACCGGATCGAGCGCCGGGTGACCGGGCGACCGTCCGCCCTCGGGCCGCCCGTTGTCGGTGGAGAGGAAGAACGCACGAGCGCCGCGGGCGCGTGCGTGCTCGAGCTGCGCGACCGCGAGCGCGGGGTCGCTGAGGTCGGCGAGTGCGACCGGATGCAGTCGTTCGGTGTCGAGCTGCGCGCCGAGGTACGCATTGCAGCGCTCGATCGCGCGCGGCCAGTCGGCTCGAGGCACGAACTGCACCTGCTGCCAGTACGCGCCCGGGTTCACGAGGCAGTGGTCGATGCCGACGCGGTCCATCAACGCCACCCGCTCCGCCGCCGACGACTCGTGCAGCGGATGCAACACCACCGGCCCGCCCGTCGACTCCGCCTTGCGCACGAGCGCGGGCATGAGCTCGTGGGCCGTCGGCCGATCCTCCGGGGGAAGTGCGCGCAGCAGATCGCCGGCGACGCCGAACGCCAGCATGTCGGCGCCCTTCGGCAGTTCGGGGAGCCACGGTCCGAGCGGGTGCTCACCCGCGTCATACGTAACCGACTCCCAGTGCGTGTCCACGTCGATGATCACCGCGCACCTCCTCGTTCGCGGTTGACGATCCGGTCGAGCCCGATGGGACCGGCGGTGATCTCACCGGCCGCATGCTGGCGCATCTTCTCGATGCGCGCCGGCAGCTGCTCGGGCTGCCAGTCGATGAGAAGCGCGCGACCGTGGAGGTCGTACACCGGCCGTCGCAGGTCGACGAGCAGCTGGAGGCTCGTCGTCACCTGGCCGCTGAGCGTGGCCGGGTCGGCGGTGCACAACGCCAGCGCGCCTTCGGCCATCGTGTCCAGAGGTTCGTAGAGGTAGTCGGGCAGGGTGGCGTACTCGAGCAGCACCTCGGTGGCCGCGGCGGCCTGCGGGGCGATCGTGTTCACCGCGATCCCCTGCCCGTGGAGCTCAGCGGCGAGGCTCACCGTCCATCGGTCCAACAGCGCCTTCGTGCCGCCGTAGATCGTGCCGAACTGCGCCGGTTGCGTTGGCGGGAACGGCGGACCGTGAGGCGCGACCGCCGCCTGCGACGAGACGTTCAGGATCCACCCTCGACCGCGGTCGAGCATGCCGGGCACGACGCGCCGAGCGAGGTGCCAGCACGACCAGAAGTTGAGCTCGAGGACATCGGCGATCTGCTCGTCGGTCCACTCCAGGAACGGCCGGTAGCCACCGGCGGCCGCGTTGTTGACGAGGATGTCCACTGGTCCGAGACGTTCCTCGACCCGGTCGACGAGGCCCGCTCGGTCGAGCGACGGATCGCGCAGGTCGAACGGCACCGCGAGCACGTCGCCTCCGAGCGCGGCGAGCTCCTCGCGCGTTGCTTCGAGCGTCCCGAGCGCGGGCATGCCGGGCGCGGGCCGCGAGCACACCGCCACCGACGCTCCCTCGGCGGCGAGGCGGAGCGCGATGGCCTTGCCGATCCCACGGCTGGCACCGGTGACCAGCGCGACGCGGCCCGTGCAGGAGGCCGACATCAGCGCGCCCGGCGGGTGATCATGCCGCCGACGGCGTGAGCCAGTCGGTGGCGGGCGCGATCGTGTAGGTCGCGATCAACGCACGGATGAACTCGGAGTCGTGGAGCGGATCCGACGGCTCGGCGACCGCCACGCCCTTCGCGCGCATGTCCGCCAGCAGCCGGTCGAACACGACGTCGTGCGTGAGGTCGGCCGAGTGATCCATGTTCTTCTCGACCTCGTCCATGTCGGCGTACACCTCGGCGCTCCAGTGCACGAGCAGGCGCATCTCGTGCGGTTGGTAGCGGCGGATCGCCTCACCGTCGGTGGTGACCACCCAATCGTCGCGTGCTCCGTCGAATTCGAGCAACGAACGGTGCTTGAGTCCGGGCACCTCCCGTTCGTCGGGGCGTCCAACGGGATCGCCGCGGTGGAACATCGCCTCGTTCTGCACGACGACGCCCTTGTTCCAGAGCGGGTGCTCCAGGTGCTGCGGCTGGCCGAGAGGACCGTCGGGCCAGTACGTGAACGTGCCGTTCTCGCCCCGGTACCACCACGTGATCACCTGCGCCATCTTCACGAGGTAGTCGGTGAACAGCCCGGACTTCCCCATCACGTTCTGGAGCCACACCGGCGAGCTCTCGATGCGCACACCGCGGAACGTCACCGCGTCGAGGTGCGCGCTCAGGCCACTGTGGTGCGGCCCGCACAGGTTGAAGAGCATGTGGGTCGGCTTGGCGTACTCCGCACCCCAATAGCCGCGCGCGAGCTCGAGGAACGTGCTGTTGTAGAAGCAGTCGTCGAGCTCCGGGTGGAACGACACCGAGTTCTTGGCGAAGTAGCCGCGGAAGTGCGCGGTGGCGACATCGTCGAGGGTGAGCGAACCGGCGTCGCCGTCGCGCATCGGGCCCGAGGACGTCGCCACCAGCTCCTCGACGGTCTCGAAGTGATGCGCGGTGATCGTCGGCCAGGGCCCGTGGCGCTGGATCACGCCGAGGATCCGCCGGTGCTGGTCGTCGGTGTAGACGCCCTCGAGCACCCGGGGCGGCGCCACCGGCCGGAGCGCCTCGTTCATCTGCTGCAGATCGGTCACGGCGGCACCTCGTGGTCGCTCTCGAGAATGTAACAGCGATACATTCTGCCGACAAGCCCTTCCCAGCCTCTTCCGGGCGCGCGGACGGTGGTGTGCGAAGTTGTGACATTCTAAGATCACGCACATGACCGGCGCCGGCGAAGCCATCGACCAACTGCTGGGCCGATCGCATCGCCTCGGGGCCGAGAAGCGCATCACCAACTTCGCGGGCGGGAACACGTCGGCGAAGGTCATGCTCTCCGATCCCGTGACCGGCGCACCGACGCGTGTCCTGGCGGTGAAAGGCTCGGGCGGCGACCTCGGGACGCTCACCGCCGCGGGAGTCGCGCTCCTCGACCTCGGTCGTGTGCTCGCGCTCGAAGTGGCCCACGACCGCGGCGTGCACGAGGACCAGATCGTCGACCTCTACGACGCCTGCCGCTTCGGTCATGGCGGCGCGGTGCCGTCGATCGACACTCCGCTCCACGCCTTCGTCGAGCTCGAGCACGTCGACCACCTGCACCCTGACGCGGTGATCGCGCTCGCCACCGCATCCGACGGCGAACACCTCGTCACACAGTGCTACGGGGGT
>DASUAS010000077.1:0-19141 GCA_035763625.1 Acidimicrobiia bacterium | reverse complement strand
CGTTCGTGCTGATGTCGCCGACTACGACGCGGTGGCGTCGCCGAGATCGGCGTTGAAGTCGGCCGCCGGCGCCTCGACCGCGGCCTCCGCCGCGGCGGGGTCACCGATCACCGCACCGAATCCGGCCGCCGACAGACCCTCCGACGCGGGCGCGCTGGTGTCGGCCAGCCACGCCGCGAGGTCGAGATCGGTCTCCATGTCGGTGTCCGACGAGTAGAACGGCAGCGGCTCGTAGTCGGGCGCGCTGGTGGCGATGTCGCGGTACCGCGGCATGCCGGTGCCGGCGGGGATGAGCTTCCCGATGATCACGTTCTCCTTGAGACCGTGGAGCCCGTCACGGCGACCTTCGATGGCCGCCTCCGTGAGCACCCGGGTGGTCTCCTGGAACGACGCCGCCGACAGCCACGAGTCGGTGGCCAGCGACGCCTTCGTGATCCCCATGAGCTCGGGTCGACCCTCGGCCGGCTGCTTGCCCGCCGCCACCAGATCCTGGTTGGTCTTGGCGAAGTCGCGGGCGTCGGCCTTCTGACCCGGCAGGTACGCCGAGTCGCCCGACTCCGACACGCCGACCCGGCGCAGCATCTGGCGCACGATCACCTCGACGTGCTTGTCGTGGATCGACACGCCCTGCTCCCGGTAGACCTTCTGCACCTCGTCGCTGAGGTACTGCTGGGTCTGACGGATGCCCTTGACCTCGAGGATCTTCTTCGGGTCGAGGGGCGTCTTGTGGTCACCGGTGAGCTGCTGGCCGGCCACGACCTCCACGCCGTCGGCGATGCCCGGGTAGAGGTGCGTGCGGCGCATGACCGCGTGCTCCTCTTCCGTGCCGTCGTCGGCGACGATCGTGAGGACGCGCTCGCCCTTCTCGTTCTCACCGATGCGCACCACGCCCGAGCTCTCGGCCATGATCGCCGCGCCCTTGGGCGTGCGGGCCTCGAACAGCTCGACGACGCGGGGCAGACCGTGCGTGATGTCCTCACCGGCGATGCCGCCGGTGTGGAACGTCCGCATGGTGAGCTGCGTGCCGGGCTCGCCGATGGACTGGGCGGCGATGATGCCGACCGCCTCGCCCTGGTCGACGAGCTTGCCGGTGGCGAGCATCATCCCGTAGCACGCCGCGCACACACCGCTCAGCGAGTCGCACGTGAGCACGGAGCGGACCCGCACCCGGTCGATGCCGGGGTCGGTCGCCAGGGTGCGCACCTCGGCCTCGCCCACCTGCGTGTTGCGAGGCATCACGGTGCCGTCGGACAGGGTGACGTCGTCGGTGAGGTGACGCCCGAGCAGCTTGGTCTCGAGGATGCGCAAGGTCTCCGGATCGGCATCGACGTTCTCGACCCAGATGCCGCGGGGGCTCTCGCAGTCGTCCTCGCGCACGATGACCTCCTGCGCGACGTCGACGAGACGGCGCGTGAGGTAGCCGGAGTCGGCGGTGCGGAGGGCGGTGTCGGCGAGACCCTTGCGGGCGCCGTGGGTGGAGATGAAGTACTCGAGGACGGAGAGGCCCTCACGGAAGTTCGACTTGATCGGGCGCGGGATGATCTCACCCCGCGGGTTGGCCACCAGGCCGCGCATGCCGGCGATCTGCTGCACCTGCATGACGTTGCCTCGGGCACCCGACCCCACCATCATGTCGATGGGGTTGAACTTCGTCTGGCGCATCTCGGCCTGCATGGCGTCGCGGACCTTGGCGGTCGCCTCGCTCCAGACCTCGATCTCCTTCTGACGCCGTTCGTCGTCGGTGATGACGCCGCGCTCGTACTGGCTCTCCACCTTGTCGGCCTCGGCCTCGAAGTGCTCGAGCAGCTCGGCCTTGCTCGCCGGCGTCGTCACGTCGGCGATCGAGATCGTCAGCCCCGAGCGGGTCGCGAACTCGAAGCCGATGTCCTTGAGCTTGTCGAGGCTCTCGGCGACGACCGCACGCGGGTAGCGCTCGACCAGCATGCTGGCGAGCTCGGTGAGGTCGCGCTTCTTGACCGGCGCGTCGTGGAAGGGGAAGTCGACCGGGAACGCCTCGTTGAAGAGGAACCGGCCGAGCGTGCTCTCGACGAGCACCGGCGAGTTGCCGTTGCTGCTTCCGTTCCCGTCGGCCCCGCCGCCGTTGCGCCGCAGCACGATCGCGTCGGGGTGCTCCTCGTCGCGCTCGGGGAAGTCGGCCGCGGGGAACCGCGAGCCGGGCATCCGCACCTTGATCTTCTGGTGCAGCGGGAGCCGGTCGCCGTTGGCGGTTGCCGGCGACAGGCGCTCGTCGTAGGCCAGCACCGCCTCGTCGAGCGACGCGAACGCACGCGTGGCGGGCGACTCGTCGGTGGTCTCGGTGAGGTAGTAGGCGCCGATGATCATGTCCTGGGTCGGGACGGTGATCGGACGACCGTGCGCCGGCGACAGGATGTTGTGCGCCGACAGCATGAGGATGCGCGCCTCGGCCTGCGCCTCCGCGGAGAGCGGCAGGTGCACGGCCATCTGGTCGCCGTCGAAGTCGGCGTTGAACGCGGTGCACACGAGCGGGTGGATCTGGATCGCCTTGCCCTCCACCAGCACGGGCTCGAAGGCCTGGATGCCGAGGCGGTGCAGCGTGGGCGCCCGGTTCAGGAACACCGGGTGCTCCTTGATCACCTCTTCGAGCACGTCCCACACCTGCGGGCGGGCGCGCTCGACCATGCGCTTGGCCGACTTGATGTTCTGCGCGTACTCGAGGTCGACGAGCCGCTTCATCACGAACGGCTTGAACAGCTCGAGTGCCATCTGCTTGGGCAGACCGCACTGCTGGAGCTTGAGCTGCGGGCCGACCACGATGACCGAACGGCCGGAGTAGTCGACGCGCTTGCCGAGCAGGTTCTGGCGGAACCGGCCCTGCTTGCCCTTCAGCATGTCGGAGAGCGACTTGAGCGCGCGGTTGCCGGGGCCCGTGACCGGGCGCCCGCGGCGGCCGTTGTCGAACAGCGCGTCGACGGCCTCCTGCAGCATGCGCTTCTCGTTGTTGATGATGATCTCGGGCGCGCCGAGGTCGAGGAGTCGCTTCAGCCGGTTGTTGCGGTTGATGACGCGGCGGTACAGGTCGTTGAGGTCGGAGGTCGCGAAGCGGCCACCGTCGAGCTGCACCATCGGGCGGAGGTCGGGCGGGATGACCGGCACCGCGTCGAGCACCATGCCCATCGGCGAGTTGATCTTGCGGTCGTCGTCGTCGACGCGGTTGAACGCCGAGATGACCTTGAGCCGCTTGATCGCCTTCGCCTTGCGCTGGCCCTTCGAGGTGAGGATGGTCTCCTTGAGGAACGCCTCCTCGGCCTCCATGTCGATGCGGGAGATGAGGTCCTTGATGGACTCGGCGCCCATGCCGCCCGAGAAGTACTCCTCGTAGCGGTCCTGGAGGTCACGCCACACGCGCTCGTCGTCGACGAGCTGCTTGGGCGAGAGGCCCTTGAACGTGTCCCACACGGTCTTCAGGAACTCGATCTCGGCGTCGGCGCGGCTGCGGACGTCCTCGAAGTCCTTGTTGCGGGCCTTCTCGGCGCGCTCGAGCTCGTTCTTCTTGGCGTCGCGCTCCTCGAGCTCCTTGAGCTCCGTCTCGTACTCCTCGTCGCGCTTGCGGAGCTCGAGCTCGCGCTCCTTCTCCACGTCGCCGATCTCGGCGCGGATGTCACCCTCGAGCTGCTCGAGGTCCTTGTGACGCCGCTCCTCGTCGACCCAGGTGATGATGTGCGCGGCGAAGTAGATGACCTTCTCGAGGCTCTTCGGCGCGATGTCGAGCAGGTAGCCGAGGCGGCTCGGGACACCCTTGAAGTACCAGATGTGGGTCACGGGCGCGGCCAGCTCGATGTGGCCCATGCGCTCGCGCCGCACCTTGGAGCGCGTCACCTCGACGCCGCAGCGCTCGCAGATGATGCCCTTGAACCGGACGCGCTTGTACTTGCCGCAGTAGCACTCCCAGTCCTTCGTCGGACCGAAGATCTTCTCGCAGAAGAGCCCGTCCTTCTCCGGCTTGAGCGTGCGGTAGTTGATCGTCTCCGGCTTCTTGACCTCTCCGTTCGACCACGTGCGGATCTGGTCCGCGGTGGCGAGCGCGATCGACAGCTGGGCGGAGTCGTTCACGTCGAGCACAGTCCCTCTTTCTTCTTCTTCGTCTTCTCGTGGTGGGTGCGTCGGAGGGTTCGGCTAGAACGCGGGCTGGCGCCGGCGCTCGTCGTCTTCGTCGGTGCCCCGCTCGTTGCGGGTCAGGTCGATGCCGAGCGACTCGGTGGTGCGGAAGGCGTCCTCGTCGAGCTCGCGGATCTCGACCTCTTCGCCCGCCTCGTTCATGACGCGGACGTTGAGGCAGAGCGCCTGCATCTCCTTGATGAGCACCTTGAAGCTCTCGGGGATGCCGGGCTCGGGGATGTTCTCGCCCTTGACGATGGCCTCGTAGACCTTCACGCGGCCGAGCACGTCGTCGGACTTGATGGTGAGGATCTCCTGGAGCGCGTACGACGCGCCGTAGGCCTCGAGCGCCCACACCTCCATCTCACCGAAGCGCTGGCCACCGAACTGCGCCTTCCCACCCAGCGGCTGCTGCGTGATCATCGAGTACGGGCCGGTCGACCGGGCGTGGATCTTGTCGTCCACGAGGTGCGACAGCTTCAGGATGTAGACGTAGCCCACGGTCACCGGGCTGTCGTAGGCCTCACCGGTGCGGCCGTCGTAGAGCGTGGCCTTCCCGTTGAGGTCGACGAGGCGGCTGGTGCCGTCGAGGTTGCCGGCGCCGTCGTCGTGCATGGTCTCGAACAGGTGACGGATCGTGCCCTGCTCGCCCGACTGCTCGACCTCGTCCCAGTGGGCGCCGTCGAACACCGGCGTGGACACCCACACCGCGGGCTCGGTGACGGTGCGCGTCTTGCGCAGCGCCGGCGGCGCGACCCGCTGGCCCTCCCAGCCGTGGCGCGCCGCGTAGCCGAGGTGCGCTTCGAGCACCTGGCCCACGTTCATGCGGCTCGGGACGCCGAGGGGGTTGAGCACGATGTCGACCGGCGTGCCGTCGGCCAGGTAGGGCATGTCCTCGACCGGGAGGATCTTGGAGATGACGCCCTTGTTGCCGTGGCGGCCGGCGAGCTTGTCGCCCTCGCTGATCTTGCGCTTCTGGCCCACGTAGACGCGCACGAGCTGGTTCACACCGGGCGGGAGCTCGTGGCCCTCCTCCCGGGAGAACACGCGCACGTCGATGACCTTGCCGTTCTCGCCGTGGGGCACCTTCAGCGACGTGTCGCGCACCTCACGGGCCTTCTCGCCGAAGATGGCGCGCAGCAGGCGCTCCTCCGGGGTGAGCTCGGTCTCGCCCTTCGGCGTGACCTTCCCGACGAGGATGTCGCCCGGGCCGACCTCGGCACCGATGCGGATGATGCCGCGCTCGTCGAGGTCCTTGAGGATGTCCTCGGAGAGGTTCGGGATGTCGCGGGTGATCTCCTCGGCGCCCAGCTTGGTGTCGCGGGCGTCGATCTCGTGCTCCTCGATGTGGATCGACGTGAGCACGTCGTCCTTCACGAGGCGCTCGGAGATCACGATCGCGTCCTCGTAGTTGTGGCCCTTCCACGGCATGAACGCCACGAGGAGGTTCTTGCCGAGCGCGAGCTCGCCCTCGTGGGTGGACGGACCGTCGGCGATGACCTCGCCCGCCTGCACCGTGTCGCCGATGTCGACCCGGGGCGTCTGGTTGATGCAGGTGCCCTGGTTCGCGCGGCGGAACTGGGAGAGGCGGTGCGTGGTGCTGCCGCGCTGGCCCTCGTAGTCGACGACGACGACGTCGCCGGTGACGTCGACGACGGTGCCGTTGCCCTTGGCCAGGATCACCTCACCCGCGTCGCGTGCGGCACGGCCCTCGACGCCGGTGCCGATGAACGGCGCGGTCGCCCGCAGCAGCGGGACGGCCTGACGCTGCATGTTGGCGCCCATGAGCGCGCGGTTGGCGTCGTCGTGCTCGAGGACCGGGATGAGCGCGGTCGCCACCGACACGATCTGCTTCGGCGACACGTCCATGTAGTCGACCTCGTGCGGGTCGACGAACGCGACCTCACCGCGACCGGCACGCACCAGGACGCGCTCGTCGAGGAATCGCCCCTTCTCGTCGATGTTGGCGTTCGCCTGCGCGATGACGTAGCGGTCCTCGTCGTCGGCGGCGAGGTACTCGACCTCGTCGAGGGCGACACCGTTCTTGATCCGCCGGTAGGGCGTCTCGATGAAGCCGAACCGGTTGATGCGCGCGTAGCTCGCGAGGTAGCCGATCAGGCCGATGTTCGGCCCCTCCGGCGTCTCGATCGGGCACATGCGGCCGTAGTGGCTCGGGTGCACGTCTCGGACCTCGAACCCGGCGCGCTCACGCGACAGACCACCCGGCCCGAGGGCGGAGAGGCGACGCTTGTGCGTGAGACCCGCCAGCGGGTTGGTCTGGTCCATGAACTGGCTGAGCTGGCTGGAGCCGAAGAACTCCTTGATGGCCGCGACCACCGGGCGGATGTTGATCAGGGTCTGCGGGGTGATCGCCTCGACGTCCTGGGTGGTCATGCGCTCGCGCACGACCCGCTCCATGCGCGACAGACCGACGCGCACCTGGTTCTGGATGAGCTCACCGACCGAGCGCACCCGGCGGTTGCCGAAGTGGTCGATGTCGTCGGGGTAGTAGTCGGCGTCGTTGTTGTGCAGCTTCACGATGTACGACACCGTCGAGAGGATGTCGGCCTTCGACAGCTGGTAGTCGACGGGCCCGGCCTCGGGATCGGCGTTGGGGATCGTGAGCTCGTACTTCTTCAGCGGGAGCTTGGCGTACTCGTCGCGCAGCTTCTTCGACACCTTGTGGCGCCCGACCTTGGCCATGTCGTAGCGCTTCGGGTTGAAGAAGAGGTTCTCGAGCAGGGCGCGGGCGGAGTCGGGCGTGGGCGGCTCGCCCGGGCGCAGCTTCCGGTAGATGTCGATGAACGCGGCGTCGGCGTCCTCGGTGTGGTCCTTCTCGAGCGTGTTGAGCATCGACTGGTAGGGGTTCCCCTGGGCGTCGGTGATCAGGTGCGCGAGCTCCTCGTCGGTGTCGCCGAACCCGAGGGCCTTCAGCAGCACGGTGACGGGCTGCTTGCGCTTGCGGTCGATGCGGACGTAGACGATGTCCTTCTTGTCGACCTCGAACTCCAGCCACGCGCCGCGGCCGGGGATCATCTTGGCGTCGACGACGTCCTTCTCCGGTGACGTCTTGTCGGGGTTGATGCCGAAGTAGACGCCGGGCGAACGCACGAGCTGCGAGACGACGATGCGCTCGGTGCCGTTGATGATGAACGTGCCGCGGTCGGTCATCATCGGGAAGTCCCCCATGAAGACCGTCTGCTCCTTGATCTCACCGGTGCCGGCGTTCATGAACCGGGCGGTGACGAACAGCGGGCGCGCGTACGTCATGTCGCGCTCGCGGCACTCGTCCTCGGAGTACTTGGGCGGATCGAAGATGTGGTCGGACAGCTCGAGCTTGAGCTGGCCGGTGAAGTCCTCGATCGGCGAGATGTCGGAGAGGACCTCCGCGACACCCTGCTCGAGGAACCACTGGAAGGACTCCCGCTGCACCGCGATGAGGTCGGGCAGCTGGAGGACCTCGCGCAACTTGGAGAAGGAAAGGCGTTCGCGGGACGCGAGGGAAGCCAACGTCACTCCTGAGGGCTCAGAGGGAAGGGAACGAACGAGCTGTGATCGGGCTGCGGGCGCGCGCGGGCCGATTCGAGGAACTCAACGAGGGCACGGCCGGGCAGACACGACTGGTGAGCAGTCTATGGCCCGATTTCTCCCCGTGCAAGAGGCAGAGAGAAACAGACCCCCACGGGTCTGCGTGCTGGCGGCAGGATACGACGCCCTGCGGGCGAGGTCAAGGTTCCGGGAGCACTCTGTGCAGAAATCTGTATATACTGGCTCCATGGCCGGAGCCGAGCGGGTCAGCGTCACCGAGGCGAGTCGACGGGGCGTCGCCCGCCTGGTGGCCGACGCCGCCCACGGCGCCGAGGTGGTGATCGAGCGGCACGGCCAGCCGGTCGCCGCAGTGGTGGGCCACGATCGCTACACCGAGCTCGAGCAGCTCCGTGACGACCTCCGCGATCTGGCCCTGGTCCTGGGGCGAGCGGCGGGCGACGACGGCCGCCGGCACTCGCTCGACGACGTCGTCGACGCGTTCGGCCGCGCCCGACGAGGCTGATCGCCGCTCACGATGGCCCGCGTCGAGCTCACCGAACCGGCGGTCGACGACCTCAGGCGCGCCGGACCGGTGCTCGCCGCGCTGGTGCTCGGTCGTCTCCGCGTGCTCGAAGGCGAACCCGGCGCCGGCGACCCGCTCGTCGATCCGGCCACCGGCTGTCACGTGCTCCCGGCGCTCGAAGGACGGGCGCGCGTGGTGCACGAGCAGGTCGGTGACACCGTGACCGTCCACGCGGTGTGGGTCGACGGCGCCCGCTCCGACGGCGAGGCCTACGCCGAGGCGCTCGAGCGGGTGCAGGGCGCCGACCCGTCGGAGCAAGTCGCGTTGGCCCGCTCGGTGCAGCGCCTCGCCCGGCTCACCGGGGTGCGCCCGGTGCCCAGCGACCGGCTCCGGGCCCCGGTGCCCGACTGGCTCGCCGACGCGCTCGTGCGCGACGCAGGCCTGACGCGCCTCGCCGTGGCCGCGATGGACGCGGCCACGGCGTTCGACGCGTGGAACCGACATCACCCACGAACATCTCGGAGTTGACCCCCACGGAGGTACGGCCGATCTGAGATGCTCGGGAGGGCTACTTGAGCTCGACGGTGGCGCCGGCCTCCTCGAGCTGCGCCTTCGCCTTCTCGGCGTCTTCCTTGGACACCTTCTCCAGCACCGGCTTCGGGGCGCTGTCGACGAGGTCCTTCGCCTCCTTCAGGCCGAGGCCCGCCACGAGGGCGCGCACCTCCTTGATGACCTGGATCTTCTTGTCGCCGGCGGCGGAGAGGATGACGTCGAACTCGTCCTTCTCCTCACCACCGGCCGCAGCCGCCTCGCCACCACCGGCCGCGGGAGCCGCGGCGGCGACCGCGACGGGAGCCGCGGCGGTGACGCCGAACTCCTCTTCGAAGGCCTTGAGGAAGTCGTTGAGCTCGAGGACCGTCATGTTCTTGAAGACGTCCAGCAGCTCGGGGGTCGTCATGGTTGCCATGGTGTGCTCTCTCTTTCCTGTTACTCGGACTCGGTCGACTCGGGTGTGGGCGCCGCTTCGGCCGCAGGCGCTTCCTCGGCCGCAGGCGCTTCCTCGGCCGCAGGCGCTTCTTCTCCCCCGGCGACGCGCTGGTCGATGAGGGCCTGGACGCCGTAAGCGAAGTTGCGGGTGAACGCCTGGAACAGACCCGCGGCGCGCGTGAGGGGCTGTTGGAAGAGCCCGGCGATCTGCGTGAGCATGACGTCGCGCGACGGCAGGTCGGCCAGCGCTTCGATGTCGCTCGGCGAGATGATCCGCTCACCGAGCAGACCGCCCTTCACGACCAGCGCCGGGTTGCTCCGGCCGAACTCGCGCAGCGCCTTCGCGGCCGAGGCGGCGTCGCCGTGCACGAACGCGATCGCCACCGGCCCCTCGAAGAGGTCGGTGATCTCCTCGAGTCCGCGGCCCTCGATGGCCCGGCGGGCCAGGGTGTTCTTGAACACCTTGTAGTGGGTGCCGGTGGGCCGCAGCGACGCGCGCAGCTCGGCCAGATCGTGGACGCTCAACCCGCGGTACTCGGTGAGCACCGCGGCGTCGGCTTCGTCGAGCTTGGTGCGGATCTCGTCGACGACCGCGACCTTCTCGGGTCTCGCCATCTGGTTGCCTCTCGCAGAAACGAACAGGGACGCCGCCGCAGACACGCGGGACGTCCCGTCAGGAGCGAGAGCGCCTCGTCCGGCGGAGAGCTTGCTCTCCATTACCTCGTGGAGACCGGAGGTCTGTGGCAGATGAATTTGTGAAGGTGGAAGCGTACTACGAGGCCGCGGCGGCGTGCTCCTCGAGGTGGGTGGTCGTCGGGTCGATCTTCACGCCGGGGCCCATGGTGGAGCTCGTGGTGACGGACTTCACGTAGCGCCCCTTGGCCGACGCGGGCTTGGCCCGCAGCAGCTCGTCGAGCACCGCGTGGTAGTTCTCGACCAACGCCTGGGTGTCGAAGCTGGCCTTGCCGATGGGGACGTGCACGTTGCCGTAGCGGTCGGTGCGGTACTCCACCTTGCCCGCCTTGAACTCGCCCACCGTCTTGCCGACGTCGTTGGTGACGGTGCCGGTCTTGGGGTTGGGCATCAGGCCGCGCGGACCCAGGGTGCGGCCGAGCTTGCCCACCTGGCCCATGAGGTCGGGGGTGGCGATGGCGACGTCGAAGTCGAGCATCCCGCCCTCGATCTGGGCGATCAGGTCGTCGGCACCGACGAAGTCGGCCCCGGCCTCCTGCGCCTCGCGGGCCGCGTCGCCGGCGGCGAACACCGCCACGCGCGCGCTCTTGCCGGTGCCGTTCGGCAGCGACACCGTGCCCCGGATCATCTGGTCGGCCTTGCGGGGGTCGACCCCGAGACGGAACGCGGCCTCGACCGTCTCGTCGAACTTCCTGGTGGCCATCGACTTCACCAGGTCGATGGCCTCGACCGGGGCGAACAGCTGCTCACGGTCGTAGCGGCGCTGGGCGTCGACGGTCTTCTTGCCGGGCTTGCTCATGTGTTCGCTCCTGTGGGCGAGGGCTCCCTCGGTGTCACCCGGATCCGCCGGCGAGGTCCTCCGGCGGGGGCGTCGTGCTCGGCGTCAGCCGCTGATCTCGATGCCCATCGACCGGGCGGTGCCGGCGACCTGGGCGACGGCGCCGTCGATGTCGATGGCGTTGAGATCGGGCATCTTGGTCTCCGCGATCTGGCGGACCTGGTCGGCCGTCACCTTCCCCGCGGTGTCGGTGCGCGGGTTCGACGCGCCCTTCTCGATCCCGGCCGCCTGGCGGAGGAGGAACGGGGTGGGCGGCGTCTTGGTGACGAACGTGAACGACCGGTCCTCGAAGATCGAGATCTCGGCGGGGATCACCATCCCGCGCTGGTTCTCGGTGGCGCTGTTGTACGCCTTGCAGAAGTCCATGATGTTGATGCCGTGCGGACCGAGCGCGGTACCCACCGGCGGCGCCGGCGTCGCCTGGCCCGCCGGGATCTGGATCTTCACGATCGCCGCGAGCTTCTTCTTCGCCATCTCATTCGCTCCTTCGCTGCGGCGCAGGCTACCTGCGCCGCGGACGCTCACTCGCTGGCGAGCGCCTCCACTTCGTTCCGGCGCCGCGTGCGCCGGGCAGGCTGGCGCACCTCGGGCCGGTCGGGCACTTCCAGCTACAGCTTGGCTACCTGTCCCAGTTCGAGCTCGACGGGGGTCTCTCGGCCGAAGATGTTCACCAGCACGGTGAGCTTCGAGCGGCCGACGTCGATGTCGGAGATCACGCCGTTGAAGTCGGCGAAGGGACCGGTGGTGACCCGCACCTGCTCGCCGACCTCGAAGTCGAGGCGCGGACGCGCCCGCTTCTCGACGCCGACCTCTTCCTTCTCGCCGGAGCCGAGGATGTTCTCGACCTCCTTGCGCGAGAGCGGCGTGGGCCGGGCGCCGTTGCCGACGAACCCGGTGACGCCGGGCGTGTTGCGCACGACGTACCAGGAGTCGTCGTCGAGGGCCATGCGCACCAGCAGGTAGCCGGGGAACACCTTCTTCTGCACGACGACCTTGCGGCCGCCCTTGAACTCGATGACGTCCTCCATCGGGATGACGACCTCGAAGATCTGCTCCTCGACGTTCATCGAGCGCACGCGGCTGGCGAGGTTCTGCTTGACCTTGTTCTCGTAGCCCGCGTACGTGTGCACGACGAACCAGTCGCCCGGACGCTCGTAGGGACTCGGCTCGCGCGGGGCGCGCTCCTCCTCCTCGTCGTCGAGGACGTCGAGGAGCTCTGCGTCGGCCAGGTCACCGGGCTCGGTGACCTCGACGATCTCCACGACTTCTTCGACCTGCTCGATCTCGTCGACCGCGTGCTCGTCCACGGCGTTCTCGTCGTTCTCGTCGTCGGCTGGTTGGGGGGACACTGCAGTCATCAGGCGCTCAATCGAAGAGGAACAGCACGAACTTGGAGGACACGTAGTCGAACCCGAAGATGAGGGCGGTCATCACCACGACGGCGATGAGCACGACGATCGTGGAGTTCACGACCTCCTTCTTGGTGGGCCACGCGACCTTGCGCAGCTCACCCTTCACCTCACCGAGGTACTCCTTGGGTCCGACCTTCTCGCGCTTGGGCGCGGCGGACGGCGGACGGCGCTTGCCGCCTTCGGACGACGGCGACTTGGGCTTGTCGGTGCCCTGCTTCGCCATCATTCGCTTGGTCTGTCGGTTCATCGACACGGCGGCGCCGTCCTCAGATCTCGGTCAAGTCGTCGTTCGCTGCAGGGCAGGAGGGACTCGAACCCCCAACCGCCGGTTTTGGAGACCGGTGCTCTACCAATTGAGCTACTGCCCTCCGGGCGCGGTCGGGCCGGACGGCCAGGATAGCAGCGGTCCCGGGAGGGGTCCGAGGCGGCATCGGTGCCGCGGTGGGTGCGGTCAGCTCGTGGCCGGCGCCGTCCGGCGGCGGACCCGGTGCACGATCATCACGGTGGCGGCGGTGCCGGCCGCGACCGCGGCGCCGCCGATGGCGCCGGCGTAGGCCAACCGGCGCCCGTTGAGGACGGCCCGGCGGGCCTCCCGCTCACCGGCCTCCTCGATGGCGGCGAGGGTCTGCGCCAGCAGGCCCGGCGCGGGCTCGAGGTAGCGGGTGCGCAGGAGGTGCAGGCCTCGCAGCATCTTGCGGTAGCGAGCGAGCTCGGCCTGGCAGCGCAGGCACGTCTCGATGTGCCGCTGCACCGAGAGGTCGACGGCGTCGCCACGGTCGACCGCTTCGGGGAGGATGCGCGCGACCTCGTCACACCGCACGGTCGTGCCTCCTCGCCGCGTCCTTCTCGTTGCCCGAGTCGTCGTAGAGCAGGTCGCGCAGGCGCTTGCGGCCCCGATGGAGGCGCACCTTGGCCGCCGACACCGAGATGCCGAGCTCCTCGGCGATCTCCTCGTGCGACAACCCGTAGACGTCCTTCAGCACGACGAGCACGCGCAGCTTCGGCGGCAGGTGCTCGACCGCGCCGGCGAGGCGGGCGAGTGCGGCCGACTGCTCCGCCGACTCCTCGGGCTGAGCCTCGATGCGGGTCTCGACCGGCTCCTCGAGGATCGCGTCGAGCGCGTCGGCCCGATGGCGGCGCCGGCGCTTCACCGCGGTGTAGGCGGTGTTCGCGGTGATGCGGTACAGCCACGTGGTGAACTGCGCGTCACCACGGAAGCCGTCGAGACCCTTCCAGGCTCGGAGGTAGGTCTCCTGCACCACGTCGCGTGCGTCCTCCTCGTGAGCCGTGAGACGCAGCGCGAGCGTGTACGTGTCGACGTAGGTCCGGCGGACCAGCTCGTCGAAGGCCGGGCGGTCGCCCCCGCGAGCGGCGGCGACCAGCCGGTCGAGCTCGTTCGGCTCCCTCGGCAGTTCGTTGGTGGTCATCTGTGACTCACCAACGCCGACCGGGGTTACCACCCGGCCGGTGACCACCCAGGAGAGCGGACCAGGTCAGCGGGTCTCCTTGTGGAGGGTGTGGCGACGGTCGAAGCGGCAGTACTTCTTCATCTCGATCCGCTCGCGGTCGTTCGTCTTGTTCTTGATGGTGATGTAATTGCGGCGTTTGCACTCTTCGCACGCCAGGGTCACCTTGACCCGCTTGTCGCTCGCCATCTGGAATCGCTCCTGGACTTGCCGGTTGGTAGCGGTGGCGGGACTCGAACCCGCGACGCCGCGATTATGAGCCGCGTGCTCTGACCAACTGAGCTACACCGCCTAGATGATTGCTTCGCTCGCTGCGGCGCAGGTTACCTGCGTCGCGGACGCTCGCTCCGCTGTGAGCCCCCTTACGGACTTGAACCGTAGACCCCTTCCTTACCATGGAAGTGCTCTGCCGACTGAGCTAAGGGGGCGGAGCGGAACAGGATAGCAACGCCGAGGGTCGCGGTACCTTGCCGGAGATGTCGACGGCGGACCGGGCGAGCGATCGGGTGGTGATCCGCGCCGCGCGGCGGCGTGACGCCGAGGGCATCCGCACGATCTACAACCACTACGTGAACGAGTCGACGACCCTGTTCGACATGGTCCCGCGCACCCTCGACGAGCAGGTGCAGTGGCTCGACGAGCACTCCGGGGGCCACCCCGCGGTCGTGGCCGAGCTCGACGGAGGGATCGTGGGGTTCGGGTCGCTCTCGGCGTTCCGGTCGCGCCCCGCCTACAGCACGACGGTGGAGGACTCCGTCTACCTCCTCGACGGGCATCAGGGCCGCGGCATCGGTCGCCGGATCCTCGAGGAGCTCCTGCGCCTCGCCTCGGCCCACGGCTTCCACGCCGTGATCGCCCGCATCACCGGCGAGAACGACGCGTCGATCGCGCTCCACGCCGCCTGCGGCTTCGCGGTGGTGGGCACCGAGCGGGAGGTGGGCCGCAAGTTCGGCCAGTGGCTCGACGTCGTCGAGATGCAGAGGATGCTGTAGGTCGCACCGCCCCGCCGAGCAGCGCAACGCCCGCCGAAGAGGGCGGGCGGGGACGAAGAGCGTGAGTGGGCCGGGTTGGATTCGAACCAACGTAGCTTTCGCAGCAGTTTTACAGACTGCCCCC
This sequence comes from Acidimicrobiia bacterium, assembly GCA_035763625.1. GTDB lineage: Bacteria > Actinomycetota > Acidimicrobiia > IMCC26256 > DASPTH01 > DASUAS01. Next base: position 4,441 of record DASUAS010000077.1, on the reverse strand, counting down.
TTTGGCCACTCGGGTACCGACCCGGGGGCCGCGTAGAGTATCAGGCCGCCCGTTCACCGCTTCCAGGCGGACGACCTCCGGAGACGAGCCCATGCCCACGTTCGACGTCGTGTCCGAGCTCGACATGCAGGAGGTGCGCAACGCGGTCGACCAGGCCTCGCGCGAGATCTCCACCCGGTTCGACTTCAAGAACACGGGCAGCTCGATCGAGCTCAAGGAGAAGGAGATCGACCTCGCCACCGAGAGCGAGCCCCGACTCGCCGCGCTCAAGCAGGTGCTCGAGGAGAAGCTGGTGAAGCGCCAGGTCTCGCTGAAGGCGCTCGGGTACGGCAAGGTCGAAGAGGCTTCGAAGGGCACGGTCCGCCAGACCGTCACGCTCAACGTCGGCATCTCCACCGACAAGGGCAAGGAGATCGGCAAGTTCATCAAGGAGCTCGGCCTCAAGGGCGTGTCGCACCAGATCCAGGGCGACCAGCTCCGGGTGAGCGGCAAGAAGCGCGACGACCTGCAGGCCGCGATCGCGGCGATCAAGGACCACGACTTCGCGGTGCCGCTGCAGTTCACCAACTTCCGCGACTGACGTTCCGCCGTCGCTCGCTCCCGCTCGCGGCCGCGAGGGGGGTCAGCTCTCCTGGTGGCGCAGTCGCCGCACGCGCTCCGCGGTCGGCGGGTGCGAGCTCCACAGGTTGGCGAACTCGACCTTGCGCCCGCTCAGCGGGTTGATGATGTACGCCTGCGCCTGCGCAGGGTTCACGTCCATCGGGCGTTGCTTCACGTACGCCTCGATCTTCTCGAGCGCGCGCGCGAGCGGTTCGCCGTCGTGGAGGAGGTGCGCGCCGCTTGCGTCGGCCTGGAACTCCCGACTGCGCGAGAGCGCCATCTGCATCATCATCGCCGCGACGGGAGCCAGGATGGCCATGGCGAGCGCACTGAACGCGTTGCCACCGTCGCCGTTGTTGCCGCCACCGCCGAAGATCGCACCCCACACCGCCATGCGGGCGACGAAGGTGATGCCGAGCGCCACCGCCGCCGCGACCGAGCTGATCAGGATGTCGCGGTTCTGCACGTGGGACAGCTCGTGCGCGAGCACGCCGCGCAGCTCGTCGCGGTCGAGCACCTGCAGGATCCCCTGCGTCACGCACACCGCCGCGTGGTGGGGGCTGCGGCCGGTCGCGAACGCGTTGGGCTGCATCTCGGGCGAGACGTACATCTGCGGCATCGGCATGCCCGACTTCTGGGTGAGCTCCTCGACGATCGCGTAGACCTCGGGGAGCTCGTCGCGCGTCACCGGCCGGGCCCGGGCCGCCTTGATCGCCAGCGTGTCGCTGAACCAGTACGACCCGCCGACGAACACGAGCCCGATGGCGAGTCCGATCAGGAGCCCGGTGCTGCCGCCGATGGCGCCGCCCACGATCATGAACAGGGCGCCCAGGGCGGCGAGCAGGGCGGCCGTCTTCACTGCGTTGCGCATGGTGTTCCACCTCGTGGGTCCGGGGGACGGGCCCGACGTCGGTGCAACGCTAGGAGCGCGTGCCGCGTTCCCGGCAGGTCACGTTCTCAGCGCGCGCTCAGGCCAGAGGGGATCGGGGACGGAGCGAGCGGCAGCGAACGACGGGAATCAGTCGTAGTAGCCGCTGTGGAAGTAGACGCAGGGCACGCCTTCGGAGCGGAACATGGCCACGTTGCGGCGGTCGTCCTCGAAGGCGAGGCGCAGCTCGAAGCCGTAGTTCCGGAGGTCCCAGACCGACGCCTGCTTGAAGTCGCGGGCCATCTCGTAGTCGCCCCAGGGTCGCATGAGCAGCGCGTGCCACCGGATGCGGTAGCGGCGCAGCCACGCCTCGGTGAGGTGGTGGACCCGCTCGGGTCGGGCGGTGAGCAGGACGATGCTCAACTCGGGGTCGAGCAGGTCGAGGAGCACCTTCATCTCCTCGATGACCGGATCCTCGCCGCACGCCTCGAAGAACGCGTTCCAGTTGCGGCGCGGCGCCTCGAGGTAGTGCTGACGACTGGCGGCGTCGGAGAGGACGCCGTCGATGTCGACGACCACCGCGGGGCCGGGTTCGACCTCGGCATCGTGCCAGGTCCAGTGGTCGGGGACGTGGCCCGTCCCCGCGTGCAGCGACACCGCCGGTCCGACCTCCTCAGTCCTCGTCGGTGGCAGCGGCGAGGTAGCGGGCCTTGATCCCCTCCACCACCGACGGGTCGGCGAGCGCGGTGGTGTCGCCGAAGGCCTGGTCCTCGGCGACGTCGCGCAGGAGGCGGCGCATGATCTTGCCCGAGCGGGTCTTGGGCAGGTCCTCGGTGAAGAGGATCGTCCTGGGCTTGGCGATCGGGCCGATGGTGTGCCCGACGTGGTCGCGCAGGTCGGCCACCAGCGCGTCGGAGGGATCGTTGCCGGCACGCAGGATCACGAACGCGCCGATCGCCTGCCCGGTGGTGGCGTCCTTGATGCCGACGACCGCGGCCTCGGCGACCGCGGGATGACCGACGAGCGCGTGTTCGACCTCGGCGGTCGAGATGTTGTGGCCGGCGACCAGCATGACGTCGTCGACCCGGCCGAGGAGCCAGTAGTCGCCTTCGTCGTCGCGCTTGGCGCCGTCGCCCGCGAAGTAGCGGCCCTCGAACCGGTTCCAGTAGGTGTCGCGGTAGCGCTGGGGATCGCCCCACACGCCGCGCAGCATCGACGGCCACGGTCGGGTCAGCACGAGGTAGCCACCGCCGGGTACGTCGACGGAGTTGCCTCCGTCGTCGACGATGTCGGCGCCGATGGCCGGCAACGGGGCGGTCGCACTGCCCGGCTTGAGCGTGCTGACCCCGGGGAGCGGAGAGATCATGATCGAGCCGGTCTCGGTCTGCCACCACGTGTCGACGATCGGGCAGCGCTCACCGCCGATGTGCTGCCAGTACCACACCCACGCCTCGGGGTTGATGGGCTCGCCCACACTCCCGAGCAGGCGCAACGACGACATGTCGTGGCTGGCGGGGAACTCGGGACCCCACTTCATGAACGTGCGGATGGCGGTCGGCGCGATGTAGAGGATGGTGACGCCGTAGCGCTCGACGATGTCCCAGAACCGGTCCTTGCCCGGGTGGTCGGGGGTGCCTTCGTAGAGGACGCCGGTGCAGCCGTTCATCAGCGGCCCGTAGACGATGTACGAGTGGCCGGTCACCCAGCCGACGTCGGCCGCGCACCAGTAGACGTCGGTGTCGGGGCGCAGGTCGAAGACGTTCTGGTGCGTCCACGCGACCTGGGTGAGGTAGCCCCCGGTCGTGTGCATGATGCCCTTCGGCCGCGCGGTGGTGCCGCTGGTGTAGAGGAGGTAGAGCAGGTCTTCGCTGTCCATCGGCTCGGGTGCGCACTCCGCCGACTGCTGCGGCACCAGGTCGTGCCACCAGATGTCGCGGCCGTCGACCATCGGGACGTCGTGGGCGGTGCGGCGCAGCACGAGCACCTGCTCGATGGTGGGGCACTCGCCGACCGCGATGTCGGCGGTCTCCTTCAGCGGGACGATGTTGCCGCGCCGCCATGCGCCGTCGCCGGTGATGAGCACCTTGGCACCGGCGTCCTGGATGCGGTCGCGCAGCGAATCCGACGAGAAGCCGCCGAACACGACCGAGTGGGCGGCGCCGATGCGCGCGCACGCCAGCAGCGCCATCGGCAGCTCGGGAACCATCCCGAGGTAGATGCAGACCCGGTCGCCCCTCTGCACGCCGAGACCCTTGAGTGCGTTCGCGAGCTGACACACGTCGCGCAGGAGATCGGCGTAGGTGATGGTGCGGGTGTCACCAGGCTCGCCTTCCCAGTGGTAGGCGACCTTGTCGCCCTTGCCCGCGGCGACGTGACGGTCGAGGCAGTTGTACGACGCGTTGAGCTTGCCGCCGAGGAACCACTTCGCGAAGGGGAGGTCCCACTCGAGCACGGTGTGCCACGGCTCGAACCAGTCGAGGAGCTCCCCGGCCTGCTTCGCCCAGAACGCCTCGGGATCGGCGTCGGCCTCGGCGTAGACATCGGTGGTCGAGACGCGGGCCTGCGCGACGAAGTCGGGCGGCGGAGGGAACGTGCGCCCCTCGGCCAGCAGCGACGCGATCGTGTCGGTCTTCTCCGCCATCACACACCCCCGTACTCGAACCGGATGGGCAAGCGGGGTCACCCTACGCGCCTTTTCTCCCTCCCTCGCCTCCGCTCGCCTCCGCCCGCCTCCGACCGGGCGTGCCGAGCTGCGTGCCGCGCGTCAGCGGGTGAAGACGAGGACGCGGTGGGCGCCGAGGCCGGTGGGGTCGACGAGGGCCGCACCCTCGGTGACGCGGCTGCGATGACGGACCGCTTCGAGGTCGCCGACGTGGGCGCGGGCGTCCCAGTCGCGGCGCGCGTCGTCGACGAGCGCGTCGACACCGAGCTCGGTCAGCCACTCGGCCTGGGTGAGCTCGCGCTCGAGGCGGA